>JAURVK010000006.1 GCA_030655535.1 Methylobacter sp.
GGTGTAATTATCACTGTAGGACTCATTGTGGGGGCGACTTTAGTCGCCCTTTGAAAACACTGGGCGACTAAAGTCGCCCCCACAACTTCTTACGCTCTGCGTGACAAAGATACAAATCTGTTGCGTTTACTTGCCGGAACCAGATAGCCCCGGTTTTCGACCGGACTTTTAAAACACGCTCTTAGGACGGTAAGGCAAAGCTTCCGCTCCTGCTAACGCCCCTTACCTACATCCATGCAGGCAAGCTGTACACCGTTGCGACTGCCTTGTTTGACCCGGTATAACGCTTCATCCGCCCATTTCATCAATTCTTTCCAGTCTGGCTTGGCTCCCAAAGAGCCTGCCACACCAATACTGACAGTGACCGGGCGGGCTAATACCAGTCCCTGGAGCTGGTTTTTTTCGATGACGCTACGGATGCGTTCGGCTAACAACAGGGCCGTGGCGCCATCGGTGTTGGGGGCGATGATCAGAAACTCTTCTCCACCCAATCGGCAGACAATGTCGTTGCTGCGTGCGGTTGCCCGCATCAGTTTGGCAGCATGGGTCAGCACCTGATCGCCGACATCATGACCCAGCGTATCATTGACCGACTTAAAATGGTCCAAATCCAGCATTAAAACACTCAACGGTTGCCTGGTGCGTAGCGCGCCCGCCGACTCCTGTTCCAGGCGGCTCAACGCATAACGCCGATTGGGTAAGTTAGTCAGAATGTCGGTATTCGCCATAAGCTTAAGACGACGGTTAGCTGCCGCCAGCTCGGCAGTGTAGCGCTGGGTATCCCGACTCTCTTTTTCCAGTTCATGTTGCAGCATAATGATACGCTGTCCGGCTCGAATGCGTGCCAGCAGCATACGCAAACTGACCGGTTTGGTCACATAGTCATCGATGCCGGCATCGAAGGCTTCAACCAGAGCATCCTCATCTTCCGTGGAGGTAAGCATAATAAGGTAAATATTTTTGCCAAAGGCCGATGCGCGTAGCGTCTTACAAAGGGCCAAACCATCCATGGATTTCATGCGCCAATCGGTGATCACTAATTGAGGTCTGTGCTCAATCACATGCTTTAGCGCGAATTCACCGTCACAGCATACCGCAACCTGATTCCCCGCCGCTGTAAGCTGCTTGGAAAGACACGTCAGCATCATGGGGTCGTCATCGACCAGCAATAAGTTCAAGCCCGGCAAAAACGATTCCATAGTAGCGGCAGTTTTTTGCAAGGATTTGCGCACATCCGTTTTTATGTCATACACTTTTCCCAAGTCGTGCCAAAGTTCGATTGTTTCATTGATAAATTTGAGCAGGGCCAACTCGTTCAGAGCGTGAAAATTGGCCTCCTCTATTAACTCGGGCAGCAACTTGGCTTGATGGGCCTCATCAGCCACGCAGTAATTTCCAATCAATCGAGCAAAAATAAGCTGCCTGGAAAAATGGGCAGTTCGATTAATGCCTGATACCTTCTTCTCAAAGCTCAGTTTCAGGGCATCCAGAAATATCACCGGAAATCCCCAGTCTGCTAGCAATAGTAGGCTTAACGCGTTATGGTCGATAGCAAAATGCTCACGCTCCAGCTCAAGAAGCTGCTTGCCTTCTGCCGCTCCAAGGCATTCGCCATAGATCTCCGACCAAGCGGTTGCCAAAGCAAGGCTGCCGATTTCGCCAAGCAGTCCTAATGTAAACGACTCTGCAGGTACTACAGTGACTTTCCGGGCTGTGATTGCGGAGATAGCCACCGATACAGCTAAGGATCTCGACCAGTACGCTTCGTAATCAAACCCCGAACAATGTCCTTTACTGTTGCTGCCAATCAGGGAAAGACTCAGCGCGAAGTTGCGCACTGTCTGCATCCCCATCATTACGACAGCCGTTTGAACATCGGCAACAGGCCGCCTAGCCCCGAAGGCGGCCGAATTGGCGAAGCGCAAGATACGCCCGCTTAATGCGGGATCGACTTTAATCAGTTGGCTTACCTGGTGCACGGTGGCATCGCTTTGCTGTACGAGTTGCATGATAGCCAATGCCGTACCCGACGGGGAAGGCAAGCGGTCGGCGGCTTTTAGCTCATTAAGATTGAATTCAACATTCATTGATTGTGCTCTTTTCTTACCTGCAGATTTTTAACTAAATCCACCGCGGCCTGAGTCAAGTCACGGGTCATCAACTGAAAATCAGCATCTGCGGTATTGCCTACAAAATGTAGGTAAGGGGC
This sequence comes from Methylobacter sp., assembly GCA_030655535.1. Lineage (GTDB taxonomy): Bacteria > Pseudomonadota > Gammaproteobacteria > Methylococcales > Methylomonadaceae > Methylobacter_A. The sequence continues at coordinate 2,210 of JAURVK010000006.1, forward strand.
GTGAGCAGGAGCTTTACGGGCAGCTTGTTCCAGGCTTACCGCAAGGCTGATTATTTTTTCGGCACAAAAATGTCCGGCCATGCCTTTCATAGCATGGGCCGTGTCAGCCAATGCAAGGAGATCGGCGCTAGACAGCGCGGAGTTCAAGTCTGCTAATTATACCGGACGACCCAATTTTTTCATATTTCTCATTATCCATGCTGGAACGTAACTTTAAAACAGCCATGTTTCAAGGCTATTATTGAATAAGCAACGATAAACTTTCAATCAGGGCAAAGTTATCCTATCCTTTACGCCATAAATTCAACTTTCGCCGCATCTGCTCCCGGCAGGCTTACGGCATACACACCATCTCTGGCGATAAAAAAACAAATCATGACTGAAGCAACCGCGTTATTTTCCGATGCAAAACTTGTCATTCCAGGCGGCGTGAATTCGCCGGTACGATCCTTTAGCGGCGTGGGCGGCACGCCGGTTTTTATCGATCATGCCCTGGGCGCTTATATCTACGACAGCTCCGGCAACAGTTACATCGATTATGTCGGCTCCTGGGGGCCGATGATTTTAGGCCATGCCCACCCGGAAGTCATTGCAGCAGTCAAGCAGACCTGCGAAAAAGGCCTGAGCTTCGGCGCGCCGACCGAAATCGAAACACTGATGGCCAAGCGGGTTTGCGAGCTGATGCCGTCCATCGAACTGGTCAGAATGGTCAGTTCCGGCACCGAGGCGACCATGAGCGCGATTCGTTTGGCCAGAGGCTATACCGGCCGCGATAAAATCGTTAAATTCGAGGGTTGTTATCACGGTCATTCGGATGCTTTATTGGTCAAGGCCGGTTCCGGCGCGTTGACGTTTGGCGTGCCCAGCTCTCCCGGCGTACCGGTCTCGGTTGCCGAAAACACCATCACTTTGACTTACAACGATAGCGAATCGGTCAAAGCGCTGTTTGCAGAATATGGCGAGCAAATAGCCTGTATTATCGTCGAGCCGGTCGCCGGCAACATGAACTGCATTCCGCCTGTACCGGGATTTCTGGAAAGCTTGCGTCAGGTCTGCGACCAATATAGTAGCGTACTGATTTTCGATGAAGTGATGACCGGGTTTAGGGTGGGCTTATCCGGCGCACAAGGACTTTACAATATTAAGCCCGATTTAACCACACTAGGTAAAATCATCGGCGGCGGCATGCCGGTCGGCGCTTTTGGCGGCTCGCGCAAAATCATGGAATGTCTGGCGCCGCTCGGCCCTGTTTATCAGGCCGGTACGCTGTCCGGCAACCCGGTCGCGATGGCTGCCGGTTTAAAAACGCTGGAATTGATAGCCCGGCCCGGTTTTTACGAGGCGTTGACCGCAAAAACCGAAAAACTGACTTCAGGCCTGAAAGCTCGTGCCGCTCAGGCCGGTATCGCGATGACCACCAACAGCGTCGGCGGCATGTTCGGACTGTTTTTCAGCGCAGAACAGCAAGTAACCGGCTTTGCCCAAGTCATGCGGTGCGACCAAAACCTGTTTAAACGCTTTTTCCATGCGATGCTGGAGCAGGGTGTTTATTTGGCGCCTTCAGCGTTTGAAGCCGGTTTTGTATCGGCTGCGCACAGCGATGAAGACCTGGAAAAAACCATGGATATTGCCGAAGCCATATTCAAGCGTTGGTAACTTATTTAGCACTCAGAAAAATACGACTTGTATGGATGCAGGAGGTAGAGCAATGCAGGAGCAATTGCCGAGAACGCAGATGACGCAGATAAAATCGAGTATTGGACTGGGTCCCCAAGCTCCGGCTTGGAAACCCAGTCTTGGAAGCTTCAGCTTCCCGTCTTGCGAAGCTGAAACCTGGAAACCAGCAAACCTTGAGCAAAAATGACCATGACCGACGATATTCGCTGGCAACAACGTTTTCATAATTTTGAAAAGGCCTTTTTGTTGCTGGAACGCGCACTGACCATAGCAACACCTTCTGAAGTCGAGCGCGGCGGTATCATTCAGTTTTATGAAATGGCTTTTGAACTGGCATGGAAACTGATGAAGGATTATTTAGAGCAGTTGGGTTTTACGGTCAATTCACCCAGAGATGCGATAAAACAGGCTTTTCAGGCAAATATTCTGGATGAGGGTCAACTGTGGATGGATGCTTTGGTCGACAGGAACCTGACAACGCATACTTATGATGAAAACAAGGCCATAGAAGTTGTTGCCAAAATCAGATCCCATTATTTTCCGGCTTTACTGCAGTTGCATCGACGTATGAGTTTTGAACTGAAATGATGGATTCCGGACTGACTCAGGCCGATATAAATCGTATCAAAGCCGCAATTAAACAATTTCCTGAAATTGAGGACGTGTTTATTTTTGGTTCCCGAGCCAAAGGAACGTACAAAAAAGCGTCCGATGTCGATCTGGCTATAAAGGGCCACACCGTCACTAGCGAAACAATCAACCGCTTGAGCGCTTTGCTCAATGAAGAACTGCCCTTACCGTATTTTTTCGATGTCGTACATTATGAATCGCTATCGAATCAGTTACTTGTTGAGCATATCGATAGAGTAGGAAAGCCGATAACCTTATTTGACAAGCAATCAACATGAGTTTTATCAATAACATGCCTCCGTTGGCCTGGGCCTTAATAGGCTTGCTGGTTGGCGCATTAATGATGCGTCTGCTGACGGGTAAAGATAAAATCCTGATCCGGCAACTTTCGACCGATCTCGCTGTCGCCGAAGAAAAACTACGGCAGTTTCAAAACCGCGAAGCCGAATTCAAGCAGTGCGTAGGATGTGCTGAACAAAGTGAAGCGCATCTTTCGCGACTGATGCGCTTCGTACCTCAGCACATCCTACGCCCTAAGTGCGACAGTCGGAACAAAACCGCTCTGAAAGCTCTCCTCATCGAACATTGCGATATCCAAAAGTATGACTGTGGCTACCGCTAAGTATATGTATAAGTAATAAGCTGATGTATACACACGAAGTCTTCCACGGGGCAAAACTGGTCAGTAAATGTCAGGTTCAATTAAGATCATTTTTTAAAGCCTCCAGATCAAATCTGAACTAATACATATGTACTTTATCAATACTATTCCCCCGCTGGTCTGGGCCTTAATAGGCTTGCTGGTTGGCGCATTAATGATGCGTCTGCTGACGGGTAAAGATAAAATCCTGAGCCGGCAACTTTCGACCGATCTCGCTGTCGCCGAAGAAAAACTACGGCAGTTTCAAAACCGCGAAGCCGAATTTAAGCAATTGCAGCGGCTGTTTATCGAGACCAAAACCGAGAATGCGCAATTGCAGACCCGCATGGATGAGCAGGCGAAAAATACGGCGGAAAAATTGAAGCTGTTGCTGGATGCGGAAGTCCGCCTGAACACCCAGTTTGAAAATCTGGCAGGCAAGATTTTCGACGACCGCAGCAAACAATTCACCGAACACCATAAAACCAGCCTGGACCATATCGTCACGCCGTTACGGGAACAGCTGGGCGAGTTCAAGCAGCGCATAGAAACGGTTTACGACAACGAGAACAAGGATCGCATTTCCCTGCGCGAGGAAATCGTCTCGTTGCGCCGCGATACCGCGCAGATGAACCAGGAAGCCCTTAACCTGACCCGCGCCTTGAAAGGCGACAAGAAAACCCAGGGCAACTGGGGCGAAATGATCCTGGAAAAAGTGCTGGAAAAATCGGGACTGCGTAAAGGTATCGAATACGAAACGCAGGGCGCATTCCGGGATGAGGATAACCGACTGTTCAAGCCGGATGTGATAGTCCGCTTGCCCGAAGACAAGGATGTGGTGATCGACTCCAAAGTGTCCTTGCTCGCTTATGAGCGCTATTGCTCAACCGAAGACGACCTGGAACGTATCGCGGCATTAAAGCAACATACCGAAGCGGTGCGGGAGCATATCAAGGGCTTGAGCAACAAGGATTATTCCGCTTTAAAAGGCTTAAGATCGCTGGATTTCGTACTGTTATTCATGCCGATTGAATCGGCCTTCATCGCCGCTTTTCAGGCGGACGAACGCTTATTTACCGATGCCTTCGAACATAAAATCGTCGTAGTCACCCCGACCACCTTACTGGCGACGCTACGCACTATTGAAAACATCTGGCGCTATGAACGCCAAAACGAAAATGCCCGAGCTATCGCCGATAAAGCCGGGATCGTTTACGACAAAATCCGGGGCTTTGTCGATGACCTGGATAAACTGGGCAAGCAGCTCAGTACCGTCAACAGCACTTATGACGGCGTAATGAACAAATTAACCCAAGGCAACGGCAATCTGATCCGTCAGGCCGGCAGTTTTGTCGATCTGGGCGTAAAAGTCAAAAAGGCCTTTCCTAAAAGCATCACCGAACAGGCCGGTATCGATAGTGATGAAATCTAGCATTGTGGGCGCGAATTTATTCGCGTCTATCATGTGAGCGCGAATAAATTCGCGCCCACATAATTTATGAGATACTACGCAGCTTAAATTTATTACCTGCTTAATTAGGAGTAACACATGACCCCATTGGTTGGCATCATCATGGGCTCGACGTCCGACTGGGAAACGATGCGTCATGCAGCGGAAACCCTGGAGCGACTCGGCATACCACATGAAGTTGAAGTCATTTCGGCACACCGTACCCCGGATAAACTGTTTCATTATGCAGAAACAGCAGAAACCAAAGGCCTGGAAGTGATCATCGCCGGAGCAGGCGGAGCCGCGCATTTGCCCGGCATGACAGCGGCGAAAACAGCCGTGCCGGTGTTGGGCATACCGGTGCAGTCCAAAGCGCTCAATGGCATGGATTCCTTGTTGTCCATCGTACAAATGCCCGCCGGCATTCCGGTCGGTACGCTGGCAATAGGCAAAGCGGGCGCTATTAACGCGGCCTTGCTGGCTGCGGCCATTATCAGTAACAAACATGCCCAATACCGGTGTGCATTAAACGATTTCAGACGCGAGCAAACCGAATCGGTGCTCGCACACTCAGATCCACGAACAGACGACTGCATGGATGCAGGAGGTAGAGCAACGCAGGGAGCAGTTGCCGAGGGCGATTTATGATAGTTGGTGTATTGGGCGCAGGTCAGCTTGCCAGAATGATAGCGCTGGCGGGCACGCCTTTAGGGCTGGACTTTATTTTTCTCGATCCCTCCGCCGATGCCTGTGCCAACAAGCTGGGCGAGCATTTGCATGGCGACTACAGCGATCCTGAATTGCTTGCGCAGCTGGCGGAGCGCGCCGATGTCGTCACCTACGAGTTTGAGAATGTTCCGGCTGAAGTCGCAGAGTTTCTGGCCGCACACACCCAGGTACATCCATCCCCGAAAGCCCTGTCCGTTGCCCAGGATCGGTTGATCGAAAAAAGTTTTTTCCATGACATCGACATTCCTACGCCGGATTATGCGGCGGTAGATAGCCTTGAAAGTCTGGAACAGGCTATGACCAACCTCGGTTATCCCGCTATTTTGAAAAGCCGCACCCAAGGCTATGACGGCAAAGGTCAATCCATGCTTAAGTCGGCGGACGATTTAAAACAAGCCTGGGAACTGCTGCAAGGAGTACCGGCTGTCGTCGAAGCCTTCGTTCCGTTTAACCGGGAAGTATCCATTATCGCGGTGCGCAATGTCTCCGGAACGATTGTTTTTTACCCGTTATCGGAAAACCTGCATCGCGACGGCATACTGCGCGTTTCCGAATGCCGCGCCGATGACGCGATGCAAAAACAGGCCGAAATTTATGTATCCCGCTTGCTGGAGGCGCTGGATTATGTCGGCGTACTGGCCCTGGAATTATTTGAAGTGGATGGAAAACTGCTGGTCAACGAGTTTGCGCCACGGGTGCATAACTCCGGCCACTGGACGATTGAAGGTGCGGAAACCAGCCAGTTTGAAAACCATTTACGGGCGATTCTGGATCTGCCTTTAGGCGCAACCACGCCGGTAGGCAATGCGGCCATGGTCAATTTCATCGGCGGACTGCCTAAGACTGAAGAACTATTGTCCATTCCCCATGCGCATTTGCATCTTTACGACAAAGCCCCGCGCAAAGGCCGTAAAGTGGCTCATGCGACAGTACGTGCGGAAAGTCAGCAGCAATTATCGGAATTGATCAACAAGCTGACCGCGTTGGCCGATCAGGTTGATGATTCGTGATAGCTATAAGTCGGGATAAATCCCGACCTACAATACCAGGCGTAGGCCGGAATAAGCCTGTTTGAGCGGAAGCGAGAACTGGCGTTTCCGGCAACACGATCCCGACCAGCCGGAAACGCCACCTCGCGCTACGCTTGGGTGGTCTTATTCCGGCCTACCGAGTTATTTATTATTTGACACCCTCTTCACCACTTGCCAATACCGACTGATCCATTAGCCGACTCAGCCAAGCCTCTGCCGTTGTTTTATTTATTTTCAGCACACTATTCGGAAAAAAACCAAGCCCCAATATCAGCAATGCCGACACGCACAACAATGTCAGTTCTCGGGGACGCAAATCCTGCACCTGTTTGACGCTAGTCTGGGTGATCGGGCCGAAGAAGGCGCGCCGGGTAAAGGACAGCATATACGCGGCGCTGAGCACCGCTCCGATCAGGGCCGCGATGCTGATGCTGGGATGCGCCAGCATGGTGCTGACTATCAACAATAATTCGGCGGGAAAACCGCTGGTGCCGGGCAAGCCCATGCCGGCCAGCGCAAATAAAAAATAAAAACAGGTTAATCGCGGCATGACTTTAGCCAGGCCGCCCAGATGGATGGCTTCGGTACTGCCCAGACGATGCTGGATAAAACCGGCCACCAGCATCAGGGAACCGGCGACCATCGTGAAGTTCAGCAACTGGAAAATCGCTCCCTGTATACCCTGCATATTCAAGGATGCAATGCCGACGATAACCAGCCCCACATGGCTGACGCCGGCATAAGCCAGCAAGCGGCGTAAATTGGTTTGTTGCAGGGCGATCAGTGCGCTGTAAACCAGCGTAATCGCGCCGAGTATGCCCAGCACCCAGCTGTATTCAACCGCAGCGGAAGGCGCCAACGGCATGGCAAAACGAATAATGCCGAAAGCGCCGAGTTTCAAGCCAATCAATAAGGCTGTCATTTGCGTCGGGCCTTCCATCGCGACGGTCGGCAGCCAAGTATGGAAAGGCACCAAGGGCGCTTTAACCGCAAAGCCGAGCAGTAATAAAATAAATACCAGTCCCTGCAAGTTATCCGGCAATGATGTTGCCAATAATACCGGCAAGCTGAAGGACAAGTCTTGCGGAATACTGCCACCCACCGCAGTGGCGTGATTCATCGCCAGAATGATAATCGCAAACAATAACGGCACGCCGCCAAACAGCATAAACAGCGTGTATTTGATTGCTGCACTACGCCGTTCCGAACCTATGCCCCATAAACCGATTAAAAAGAAAATAGGCGGCAGGGTCAGTTCCCAGAACAAAAAGAACAGCGCCATATCCAGCGCCGAAAATACGCCGATAGTCACGCCTTCCAGCGCCAGCAATAAGGCTAAATGAAGTCGGGGCATAGTTTGCACCGAATTCCATGATGCCACGATCACCATGAAGGTTAACAAGGCGGACATCGGCAAAAACAATACGGAAATGCCGTCTACGCCAAGCAGATAGTCGATATTCAGGCTGGGTATCCAGGCATAACGCTCGACAAGTTGGAAACCATAGCCCAGATCGGCATTAAACATCTGCACCGCCGCCAATGTTGCGATCAATTCCAGCACGGCAACCCATAACGCAATGTTTTTGGCCAGTGGGATATTGCGAATAACCGTTACCGCAATCGCGCCTGATAAAGGCAGCAAAATAAGCAGGCTTAAAATGGGGAAACTTGCATTATTCATGTTGGTCGTTGTCGTCGGTGGAGGGTACGCCGTGCATCGGATATTGTTTGCCGATTTCAGCCGCGTCCTGGTCGATAAAATTCAGCCACGGCGTCGTGTAAAATCCGGTGCCGATCAGCAGTAGACAGATCATCGCGGCGATAATGCGCTCCGTCTTGACTGGATGGTGCGCGCAACTGTAGGGCTGTACAGCGCGTTTCGGCGCCGCCATAAAAATTCGCTGAAAAGCCCATAACAAGAACGCGGCAGACAACAGGTTTCCGACCAAAATAGCAATGGCCAGCAACCAGCCATATTCCTCAATAATGCCTTCAACGAGCAAATGTGCCGCATCAAAACCGGTGGTGCCGGGCATCACCATGGTACTCAGTGCGGAAAGCAAAAACAGCAAGGCCAGCGTAAAATTGGTATCGAACAGACCGCCCAAGCGAGGAATAAAAGCGGTACGGGTACGCTCGTAAATCAGACCGATGCTGAACAACATGCCCGCCATCGCCAGACCGTATGCCACAGACAACAATAGACTGCCTTCCAGGCCGTTCGCATTAAAACAGAATGCGCCAATGACCAGCATCCCTGTTTGGCTGATCACTGCAAAAGCCAGTAAGCGGCGGATATTAATCTGCATTAATGCCAGCAAGGCGCCGTAAAAAATGCTGATCAGACCCAGTGTTACCACAAAGCCGGCCCATTGTTCGACGACCCCGGGCACCATCGGTAAAATGAAGCGAATGGCTGCATAAATACCCAGCTTCAGGCCCACCAGGAATACAACGGCACTGGCGACCGTGCCTTGTTCGGCCAATACCGGCAACCAGCCGTGAAACGGAAATAACGGCATACGGATCGCAAAGCCGAAAAACAGCAGGATAAAAATCAACACTTCATCATGCAAATAGGCGTTATTCTGTTTTAATGTCACCCAGTCGAACGTCAATGCATGGCTGGAATCGATTAAGCCGAAAGCCAGCAGCAAAAAACCGGCCAGTGTCAACAGCAAACCGCTGACCCAATATTGCAGCAATAGTACGACAACCCAGCGCCGGTTTTGCCCGGTTCCGGCATGTACCGTCAACAGCACTACGGGAATCAATTCCAGCACACACCAAAACCAGAACTGCAAAACATTCAACGCGACAAAAGCGCCGATCAATATCGTTTCATAACCCAGCAGACAGGCAATAAACAGCCGGTCGGTCACATGTCGGGTATTCAGGGTATAAATCAACGCCAGCAAGGTTAAAACGGCGGTCAGCGGGATAAATAAAATATTCGTCCCATCAACGCCGACACGATAACTGAGACCGGCAAAATGCAGCTGTTCAACCAGATGAATACCGGGGAGACCCGCATCGAAAACAGTCAGCAGATGGATGCTAAGCAATACCGTCAACAGCGCTCCGGCAAAACCAAAGCCCAACGCAATCTTCGGCGACCGCGACAACAGGATGGCAATCATGGCCGCCAGCGGAACCACTGTCAACGTAGTGAGCAGAGGAAAGGCCGCAGATTCCGACCAGGGGGTAGCAGTAATATCCATCAGAGCTAAATTCTCATTAATGATTGAAGCTATTTATCGTCCACGAAAGGCACGAAAAACACGAAGAAAATACAAGTCATGCTGTGGGGGTGACTTTAGTCGCCAATTTACCTCGTTCCCACGCAGCGCGTCACTGCCATTAAGTTAAGCCGAAAACAGTTAGGTCTGAATGCCGTGGGCGCGAATTTATTCGC
>JAURVK010000007.1 GCA_030655535.1 Methylobacter sp.
AGATATTTTTTTCACCACGTCAGATAAATATTTAATGGGTTTTAACACACTGCTTTCAACGACGAGAATATAAAGAATCGTTAATAAAACGAATAACAAGCTGGCGGTCAGAAAGGTTTCATGTTTAAACGCAATCATTTCTGCCTGCGCATCAAGCGCGGTAGCTAACTGAACTTTTTTCGCGCTATCTTTTACCGACTCCATCAAGTCTGTCGGCTCTCGGTCAATTCCTCTCACTTTTATATCTACATCTCGATAACCCAAACCGTCTTCTCTGCTCAATAACAAAGGTAGCGCAGCATAATATTGTTCGGTTAATTTCTCATGCTCGATCAAAAACTCTTGTGCAACTTGCTGTAGCTTGGGCTGATCCTGCGATTCATTAATAACCTTATTAACGGTTTCAATAACGGCTAAACGCGTTGTCTCAAATTGACCGCTGTATTTATCATAATCTTTCGGTTTATGACCCCGAATCAGTATATTTTTCCATTCTTGCACCTGCTTTTTAAACAGCACGGTTGCCAGTAAGGCATCAGAGCTGATGGTATTCACCCGCTCGATTTTTTTCATTTGCGCCAGGGTAAAGTCATTCATTTTTTCAAGACTGAAATAGCCTAAGCCTAAAAGCAGTATCATGGTCACAATAAAGAGTGAATGTAAGCGGGTGCGTATCGTGATATTTTTCATAATTAACTTATATTTTTTAAAAAATGATTAAGTCCAAAAGAAACCGTATTAGCTAATAGATAACTAAGAATAGATAGAAATGCGTTGCGTAAGAGATGAAAGAAAAGCATTCTTATCGAACTCTAGCCAAGGCTGAGAGCCGCTTGCGTAATAATTAACAATGTAATCACGGATAAAATCAGGAATAAGCTGATCATTAAAGCGCTTATCATGCCTATCTGTCTGCACGATATTTTCAATGAGTTCAGGAAATTTTTTGATTCGAAAAGCAACGGCTTTGCTGCCTTTATCTAAGACAAGAAATAGCCCGCTATCTGTTTTCTCATTAAAAAACAACCGATTTAAATCAAACACGGGAATCAAATGCCCGCGCACATTAATCATGCCATTAAACCATTTTTGCGTCGTAGGAATGGCGCACACGCGCACATCTTTAATCACTTCACTGCTTATATCGGCACGATAGATAAAACTTAGCCCATTAATTTTAAAACCATAACGCGCCACACCGATAGACGGCGAAAGCGCTTCTCCTCCGACACTATTTAGAAAAGCATATCCTGAAGCATTCATCAGGCATTCTCGCAGATCATTTGCTGGTCAATATCAGCAATGATCTGCAAAATTTCAGCGCTGGAATAAGGTTTTTTAATATGCCCTTTAGCACCTTGCAATTGCCCCCAAACTTTATCCGCCTCTTGACCTTTACTGGATACGAAAACAACCGGTATATTTTTGGTCTTATCGTTATTGGTGATTTGTCTGCAGGCATTAAACCCATCCATATTAGGCATGACAATATCCATAAAAATAAGATCGGGCTGATACGTTTCTAGCTTTTTTAAGCCATCTTCTCCAGATACTGCCGTTTCAACGTAGTAGCTTGAAGTGTTTAAAATGGTACAAATATTTTCTCGTTCAACGGGCATGTCATCGACTACTAGAATATTTTTAATGGTCATTGTTTAGGTTTCCTTTACTGTTTTAGTTTGCTTAAAATCTCTAAGCCAAGTCATGACACGTTCCAGCATTTTTTGAAAATCAGCCGTCTGAATAGGCTTGGTAAGGTAGCTAGTACAGCCGGCCATAACACCTTTTACCTCATCCAAGGGCGAGGTTTTTGCAGAAAGCATGATGACAGGCGTTCTTTTCATACCTGGAATTTTTCTAATTTCCGTACAGGTTTCATAACCATCTATACCCGGCATCATGACATCCAAAAAAATAAAATCGTAATGCTTGTTTGTAATCATCTGTAACGCGCTTTCGCCATTATCAGCAAAATCAATCTGTGTTGCTTGAGAGGCTTTGGCTAATTCAATAGCCAAACTTTTTTGCATGACAGCGCTATCATCAACCACCAGCACATTCAATACATCTGCTGGTATTGTTGTAGCGATTTCCTGATTTTCACGCGAGGTCTTTTGTTGACTGGCAACGGGTATGGGTTGTTGAATTTTCTGACTGACTGATTGCCTTTCCGCTACGGCAATAGCATCGAGAGCTTTTATGACTTTTGTTGCCAGTAACATGCCTTTGATATGATGCGCGCCTTCATTATCAGCCTCTCTATTTTTACTGAAAGTAACCACGATAGACTCAGGATGCGCTTGTTGAAAATCATTAAGTGCGGCTAAAGAATCGGAGTTTGTATCTCTATTAACGATAAGCATATCGATAATGGCCTGATCATTTAAAGGCTTTAAGCTATAGCGCCTGTCTCTTGTTTGCGTTACATGGAAAATTTTTTCTATTTTCCCTGATTCCACTTCATTGAAGCCAATAAGGCCGACTTGATAATAATGTACCATTTTATGCTATCCGTAGATTATGACTTTAGTCAGAAGGCAAGTTGAAAGTTCTCAGGGCAAATTACCTTATTTCTGTGACAGGAATATTACAAGAAAGGCGTACTGAATTTTCTTCTCTATTATGGATAACATCAATCATGAGTGGATAAAAAAGAGACTATAAACCGGCTCCCATTGATTTACATGACTTCAAGTTAATCCAGAAAAGCTCTGATTGCCGCTATCCCCTGTCCGCCGCTTTGCTGCACTTTGACTAGGCCGGATTCAGTCATACCGCCCAAAGCGTAAACAGGCAAATTAATATTGCCAACCAGTTCGGTAAATTGCTCCCAACCCAACGATACGGCACCCGGGTGAGTTTGCGTTGCCAATACCGGGGCCAGCACGACAAAATCCACGCCTATGTTTTGCGCCTGTTGCAGTTGTTCGAGATTGTGACATGACGCGGCCAACCACTTGCTGCTTTTTGGACGCTTGGTCAAGGTCATTAAGTGGCGACTGGTCAGATGGATGCCGTCTACTTCTATTGAACATTCGACGGCGGAATTCATTAGCAACATCGCCTGCTGCTGTTTGCATAAGGGGTAAGCCTGTTCGACAAACTTTGCGACGGCGGCGGAAGGCAAGGTTTTTAATCTGGCCTGGATCAGTTTGACGCCCCGGTTCAATAGCTTTTGCAGATTAGCCAATAGCACGGCTTCATCGGCATCATCCAGAATCGCATAATAAGGCGGCAAGCGGGCTGCGGTAATAATGGAATGGTTAGCGGCGGGAAATGCGTAATGTTCCAGTTCAGTCGGCCTCACCCATTTAAACGGCTGGCCTTCGCAGCTTTTAGCTTCGCCTGAAAACTGCTCGACCAGAAAAACCTTGAGCTGTACAAAGCGATCAGGATAGTGATGATTAACGGTAATCAGTGGGGTTGCCGCTGTTACGGTGATGTTGAGTTCTTCGTTGAGTTCTCGCGCCAGCGCAAATTCTGCCGTTTCCGATACTTCAATCTTGCCGCCAGGGAACTCCCACAAGCCGCCTTGGTGCAAATCGGCATGGCGCAGGGAAATCAGGATTTTTCCCTCTGGATTTCTAACTACGCCTACGGCGACTTGGAGTGGATTCATGTTTTAGTGGACGCTGGAGCGTCTAAGACTGCATTCCCACGCCGGAGCGTGGGAACGATAAAACCTTTCGCCTTGCGCCTTGTGCCTTTCACCTTTCACCTGCTTTTAAGTCCTATATTCCGCATTGATTTTCACATACTCATAAGACAAGTCGCAGGTTAACACTTCCTGGACTGCGTCGCCGCGCCCCAGTTTGACGGTCACGGTGATCTCTTCCTGATTCATCACTCGTTGCCCGGCTTCTTCGGTGTAATCGTCGGCTCTGCCGCCGTTTCTAACGATGCAGACATCATCCAGATACAGCTGCACGTTTTCCAGCACCATGTTTTCGACTCCGGCGCGGCCTACTGCCGCCAGTATCCGTCCCCAATTCGGATCGCTGGCAAAAAAGGCGGTTTTCACCAGCGGCGAATGGGCGATGGTTTTGCCGACTCGCACCGCTTCTTCATCGCTCAAGGCCTGCTCGACCACGATACGCATCAGCTTGGTTGCACCTTCTCCGTCCCTGACGATGGCTTCCGCCAGTTGTTTGCAGACGGTCATCACCGCCGCAGCAAAAATCGGGTAATGTTCGCTGTCCTGTTTAATTTCGGGAGCCAGTGAGCAACCGCTGGCCATCAACACGCAGGCGTCATTGGTGGAGGTGTCGCCATCGACGGTGATGCGGTTGAACGATTGTTCAACCGCCAGCGCCAGACAACTCTGCAACAGGGCTTGGTCGATTTTCGCATCGGTGGCGATAAAGCCCAGCATGGTCGCCATATTGGGCTGGATCATGCCCGCGCCTTTGGAAATGCCGTTGATGGTGATGGTTTGACCGTCAATCACGATGACCTTGGACACGCCTTTGGCAAAAGTATCAGTGGTCATGATCGCCTGAGCCGCCTTGTCCCAGTTGTCGGTATTCAGGTTGCTTACGGCTTCCCGCAAGGCGGCTTTGATTTTATCGACCGGCAGCGGTTGACCGATCACGCCGGTCGAAAAAGGCAGCACCTGCGTCGCAAAACCATCGACCGCTTCGGCAAGGTCGGCGCAAGTCGCCAAGGCATCCTGCATACCTTGCTCGCCGGTACCGGCGTTGGCATTGCCGGAATTAATCAGCAACCAGCGCGGCGCATGAGCCAGGTTTGCTTTGGCCACCTGCACGGGCGCGGCGCAAAAAGCATTCTGGGTAAAAACCGCCGCACAGGTCGAATGCCCGGCCATTCGTATCACCAGAATATCATCTCTGACGGTTTGCTTGATGCCTGCGTTCGCGGTACCCAGGGTGATTCCCGGTACTGGGTACATGGTGGGAAAACTGCACTGCCCTACTGCCATAAGTTAAGCCTCATTAAGCTGAGTGGTTATATAACACTTGGCTTTTACCGTTAAATAAATACCTTCGATAACTTCTTTTTTTGCATAAATCAAATTAATACTATTGGCCATTTCAATAGCATCATCCTCATATTCATGAGCCAGCTGATTTCTTATATTTCTCAAATCGAGCCATTCGTTGGCAATGTCGATCTCTGCATATTTTTCCATTTTTTTAATGACGTCCAAAAATGATAACTTATCGGTATTTTCTTCAAATCTACCCACTAAGACCCTAAAAAGTTTTTCGCCCATACTGTCTTGAAGCTTTGAAAACCGAAACAAATACTGATCTATCGCTTGCACCTCATCTTTGGATAAGTTTTCATATTTGGTCGCAGTAAGCGGCATAAATGTTGACATATCGCTATAGGCTTCGCTTATCCTTTGCAGATGCCTGGCGCATTCCTGAAAAATTTTCTCGATTTTTAAGTTCTGTAAATTCAACTCTATTCCTTTTGTAATCGCTTCTTTTTCTATGGGTCTGGTTTTGTCTTTGGCGATAACGACGTCTATTTTTTGTTCGCCTAAAGTCCTATCTAATGCGCTTAAAAACTTAATTTTTTTCTCATACAAGTTATCTTTATTCTCGGGTATAAGATACAAATCTATATCCCCACCTTTTTTACCAGCATCGACTCGACTGCCAAAAAGATAAACTTTTACGGCATCACCAAATATTTTTTTGGCACTGCGTTGTATAGTCGTTATTTCAAACATAGTTAAACGCATTATTTTTATACTCTATCCTGCAAAACGGCACATTACGCGTCAGACTTTAAAAAACACAAATACATTATCGATTTTTTTAACTTCCACGCGCATCAGTTGGCATTGTTTTTTGATGGCCTCTAACCGCTCCGGCTGTGTACTAACCGCAAAAGGAAAAATCACTTCCACTTCTATCTGGCCGTCCAGATAATGAATCCTGAAATCATCTATAAGCAAATTAAAATCCACCAGATAGCGATTCAATAGTCGCTGCACTTCCCCGCGAGACGGCGGCCTGGAACGATCCAACAGACTTTCGTCATCTTCGGGATCAACATGCACCAGCACATCCATCACGTCGTCAAAACGCCCGATCAAATCATCCCTGACCCTATCGCCTATCATATGCCCTTCGGAAACGGTAATGCGGGGATCAACGACGACATGCGCATCGATCAATGCATCCTCGCCCATTTGCCGGGTGCGTAATAAATGAATGCCTTCGACGCCGTCAATGGCATGAATGGCGGTTCTGATGTCGGCGACCAGCGCGGGCGGCAAGGAAGTATCGACCAGTTCCTTGATGCTATCAAGTACCAGGTTCAAGCCGATTTTAACCACCATCAGCGCGACCACGATGGCGGCAACCGCATCGGCCAACGGATAGCCCAACATCACCGCGCCTATGCCGAATAAAACCACCAGTGATGAGATCGCATCGCTGCGCTGATGCCAAGCGTTGGCCAACAATAACTTGGAGCGGGTCTTTTTGGCGATGCGCTTGGTGTAATGGTACAGCCATTCGTTGACCAGAACTGAAACCGCCGCAATAGCCAATGACAACACGTTGGGCACCGGCAGATGCTCGGGATTCGCCATGCGTTCCATGACCGACCAGACGATAGCGCCGCCAATGGCGATTAAGCCGACACCCAAAATAACCGTTGCGATAGTTTCAAAGCGGCGGTGACCGTAAGGGTGTTCATAATCGGCCTCGCGGCTGCCCAATCTGACCGCAATAATCACCAGAAGATCGCTGAGTAGATCCGATAGCGAATGAATACCATCGGCGATCAAAGCCGCCGACTGTCCGAGGATGCCGAAACCGATTTTGGTCAGCGTCTGGAAAACATTAATCGCTGCGCCGACGTAGCTGGCTCTGGCTTTGAGTTTATCCATTTTTTCGGCATCTAAAGCTTCAGCCACTACGACGTGCCCACTTCCAGAATAATAATGTACTCATGATCACCGGAAATGGTTTCCAGTACCTTATGTCCATTGATTCGACACCAAGTCGGGATGTCCTGCATCACGCCCGGATCGGTACAGATAACTTCCAGTTGGTCGCCCGCCTTGAGCTGATTAACCTTGTCCTGAGTACGAATGACCGGCAACGGACACAGCAGGCGGCGGGCATCGAGGATTTCCCTGCTCATATAAACCAGTCCTGCGGAATTTCGTCCGCAGCAAACGGCTTGACCTGAATAATCCTCTCAGAACCGTCTTTATCGGTAATGCTCACATCGACTTGCTCGGCATCGCGCCCCTGACCGTAGCGGGCGGTAATTCTTGCCGCCATGAACAAATCCTCGGCGGAAGGCGAACCGTCCACCAGCACCAGAGGGCCTGCATGACTGGCGCAATGCAAGGTGATAAATTCTTTTTTGTAACCCTGCATAAAACGGCCTTCGCCTTCTTCCCTGGCGACGATGATTTTATAATTTTGCCCCGGCCTGATATGCCTGCCAACTTTTAACAGCATCACATCATCCAGATCATATTGTTTGTCGCCGTCACGCGCTTTCCATAGATCGACCAGTTTGGCCGAGTAGCTGGCATCGGTCAAAAAACAGCAGCCGCCCGCAGGTTGGGCGTAATCATCAAAGCCGAATTGCTCGGCCATCGCCATCTGCGGCTTGCGTGAGCGTCCGCTAAAGTCATGCAGCTTTTCTCTATCGACCCAGCCTTCTCGTTCCGGCAGGGTTGCGGGCAGATTTTTTGCGCACAAAGGCCGCAACAATAAATCATCGGCGCCCGACTCTCTGGACACGATCGGCATGGTCGCTTTGCGTTGCGACATCGGCCTTTGGCCGATCACTTCGCCGGTGATGATAAAATCGAAATCGTTTTCGACCAGCCATTGCTTGGCCTTGTTCACCATGAAAATCTTGCAATCCAGACAAGGATTCATGTGCGCGCCGTAGCCGTGTTTCGGGTTGATCAGGACGTCTTTATATTCTTCGATGACATCGACGATGTGCAACTTCATGCCTAACTGTTCGGCGACCCATAAGGAGTTGTTGCGTTTAGGCTTGGCCTTGTCATTGGCCCTGATCGCATGGGTATGGCCTTCCACGCAAAAACCGGTGAAGAAGTTGATACCTTCGACATGGACACCCTGTTCCATGATGGTTTTCGCCGCCAGCATTGAATCCAGTCCGCCGGAAATTAACGCCACTGCTTTTCTTTGTTTACTCATACTTCACTCAAAAAAATTGAAATTGTTAGCCATTGTACCGGCTTATTTTCCAATAGGGTTTTCAATCCACCCTATTGTTCCCACAGCCACTAATGCCCTTAAATGTTGTGGGCGCGAATTTATTCGC
>JAURVK010000011.1 GCA_030655535.1 Methylobacter sp.
CCCACACTATAAACTTAATGGCAATGACCCTACCTACAACATTAACTTAATCGCTTGGCAGCGGCTATTCTCATTCTCAGCGCGTTTAACTTGATAAAGCCCTCGGCATCCTTTTGGTTATACGCGCCGCCATCATCTTCAAACGTCGCAATACTTTCATCAAACAGGCTGTCAGTCTCGGAAGCGCGCCCCACAACGATGACATTACCCTTATAAAGCTTGAGCCTGACCTTACCGTTAACGTTCGCCTGAGACGCATCGATCATGGTTTGCATCATTTCTCGCTCAGGACTCCACCAATAACCGTTATAGATTAAAGAAGCATAGCGCGGCATCAGTTCATCCTTTAAATGCGCCACCTCTCTGTCCAATGTTAACGATTCAATCGCACGATGCGCTTTGAGCATTATCGTACCGGCCGGGGTTTCATAACAGCCGCGCGATTTCATGCCGACATAGCGATTTTCCACGATATCCAAGCGGCCGATACCGTTAGCGCCTGCAACTTTGTTTAACTGCTCCAGGACTGTCGCAGGTGTGCAAGGCACATCATCAATAGCGACAATATCGCCTTGGCGGTAAGTCAGCTCAATATAAGTTGCTTGATCGGGCGCGGCTTCAGGTGAAACCGTCCAACGCCACATGTCCTCTTCAGGTTCCGCCCAAGGATCTTCCAGAACCCGACCTTCATAAGAAATATGCAGTAAATTGGCATCCATTGAATAAGGCGAAGTTTTACCTTTTTTCATTTCCACGGGAATATTATGCTTTTCGGCATAAGCCAGCAAGGTCTGACGGGAGGTTAAATCCCATTCCCGCCAAGGGGCAATAACCTGTATGTCGGGACGCAAGGCGTAAGCACCCAGCTCAAACCGCACTTGATCGTTACCCTTTCCGGTTGCGCCGTGCGAAATAGCGTTCGCACCGGTTTCATTGGCAATTTCAATCAGCCGTTTGGCAATTAAAGGGCGGGCAATCGATGTGCCCAGCAAATATTCACCTTCGTAAACCGTATTGGCACGGAACATCGGAAAAACATAATCGCGCGCAAAATCTTCACGCAAATCTTCGATGTAAATATCTTTAATGCCCATCGCTTGCGCTTTGGCTCGCGCCGGTTCTACTTCTTCGCCCTGTCCCAAATCGGCCGTAAACGTAACAACCTCGCAGTCATACACATCCTGTAACCACTTAAGAATAACGGAAGTATCCAGACCTCCGGAATAAGCCAAGACAACTTTATTGATTTCCGAC
Organism: Methylobacter sp.; assembly: GCA_030655535.1. Taxonomy (GTDB): domain Bacteria; phylum Pseudomonadota; class Gammaproteobacteria; order Methylococcales; family Methylomonadaceae; genus Methylobacter_A. The sequence goes on from JAURVK010000011.1 coordinate 1,255, forward strand.
ATAACGCCTATACCCTGAGTTAAAAATACGAAAATTATACCGGAAAATAGATGTTTTCGACAGCAACGTGTCGCGCTGAAAATAATGTCCGTGAACAGATACCGTGAGCCATGATGACCGCCAAGTTAAGCTAACGGCCTGCTCACCAACGAAACTCACCCTATTTAAGACTGCTTTTACCCAAGAAATCCAGACTCCTATTGGGTTTTGAGGACAATTACTCAAGTTTCTTTATCATCTGCTTCCGTGGAATAACGGCGCCCGATGCTAACTGGAACGATTGACTCCCTCCAGCACAGATAACTCGGCCATGGTATTAATGTTACTGAATATTTCCGGCTCGTAACTAAAATCCACCGGCACAAAGTTCTGCTGCGCCAGCCAGGTCGCCACTTTACGTCGGTCGCCGGCCAAATAATCTTGCAGACTGGTTTGTAATGCAGTCTTTACCGCAAAAAAAACCGGATGCAACCTTACTCCATCAAAAGCGACCGCAACATCGACATTATTTTCGGCTCGGGCTGATAACAACTTTTGCAGATGTTCCGTTTTAATGAACGGCAAGTCGCAAGGCAAGACCACCAGAACATCCGCATCAGCGTGAATCATGGCGGTTAATACGCCAGCCAAAGGACCGTCAAAACCGTCGGTTTGGTCGCTAATAACCGGCCATCCGAATTCCCGGTATTGATCGATATTCCGATTGGCATTGATGAACACACAATCCACAACGGGAACTAGCGCGGCTAGCGCATAACTAACCATAGGGCGACCTTTAAACTTCACCAGACCTTTATCCTGGTTATTCATACGCCGGGCACGACCACCGGCAAGAATCACGCCTGCTACTTTTGTTTGACTGTTCATAATGGTAAGCTTTAATTAACGTGGATAATGGTCAAAATTGTCCAATCGATAGACTATTCTCGCAAGCCTGTTGTTTAATGCAAGCAGTGCATGAGCGGCATTGGTAAAAGTTGAAGATCAAACAGGAAAATATATGTCAAATCCAGCCATCAAACTAGCCACTTATCAGGACATTATAGATTTACCGGAAAACATCGTCGGCGAGATCATTAACGGTCAACTGGAAACCCATCCTCGACCTGCACCTAAACATGCCGCAGCCTCGTCGTCTATTGGCGCGGAATTAGTTCCTCCCTTTCAAAAAGGACGAAACGGCCCAGGAGGCTGGTGGATTATAGACGAACCGGAATGTCACTTAGGCCGAGATGTCTTAGTACCCGATCTGGCCGGTTGGCGAAGACAACGAATGCCGACTTTGCCCGCCACAGCATGGTTTGATCTAGTCCCTGACTGGATTTGCGAAGTCTTATCGCCATCAACGGCACGCCTGGATCGGACTGTTAAAATGTCCATCTACGCACGAGTAGGCATTACTTATCTCTGGTTAATCGACCCTATCCTGCAAACACTGGAAGCCTATGAATTACATGACCAGCGTTGGTTATTAAACGGTTCTTATGCCGACGACCAACAAATAGCCGTTACTCCGTTTGGAGCGCATACTTTTTCACTTTCTGACTTATGGGAATAAAAAATCATCCATGAAAATTAAACACACACCCTCCATATTAAGCCTTGCCTTGGTCACCGTCATTTCAGGTTGCGCCACCGCGCCGGAAAAACCGACAGAATCTTCTGAACCTGCGCCATTTGTCAGCGACTACCCTACCCGCGACCGCGTCGACTATGTTTTAAACTGCGTTGCACAACACGGCGGCCTGACCTATATCAGCCAATATGCCTGCGGTTGTAAAATCGACAAAATCGCTGAAAAACTGAGTTTTGCCGAATACGAAGCCGCGAAAACCTTTTCTTATTTAAGTAAAGGTCAAACCGGCGATGCCGGTGCGGCCATGCGCGATCCGGCTCAATCCAAAGACTTAAGAAATCGGCTTAAAGAAGCGGAACAATCTGCTGAAAAAAGCTGTTTTGTAAAATAGAAAAGCCATTATTAAGAGCGACTCAGGTCGCTCTTACTGATTTTTAGCAAAAAACACCATTAATATAGATCAACAAACGAATAGTCTATTACCCAAAAGCAGACAAATCATTTTAATACACTGTATTTAAAAATATTCATTATAAATAGACACATAACTGTCATATTTAAACACCTACATTTTTTGTCCATTTTATAGCATTTTTACACCCAAAATATCTTGTGCTATGCTATTCGGCACATTTAAATACGCAACAGTCAGGAATAACTGTTGTTTTAATCCGGATGGATTCACCCTATTGAGATGATCATGACAGAATCAGGTACCACGCAACCCACCGTGCAAGAAATAATCGCCGCACTTAAAGACAAACCCGGCGCACTTTTACCTATTCTGCATGGCATACAAGATACTCTGGGTTATATCCCGGCCGACTGCGTACCGGATATCGCAGCAGAGCTAAGCCTTTCTCGCGCCGAAGTACACGGTGTCATCAGCTTTTACCACTATTTCAGGGACACGCCGCCGGGCAAACAAACCATTCATCTTTGCCGCGCGGAATCCTGTCAAGCCATGGGCGGAAGACAGCTCGAAGAGCATGTTAAAGCCAAGCTGGGCATTGATTTTCATGAAACCACCGCAGACGGCAAATTCTCTCTGGAACCCGTGTACTGTTTAGGCAATTGCGCCTGTTCACCGGCCATGCAAATCGGCAAGGCGATTTATGGACGCGTGTCGGCGGACAGCTTTGATGCAACCATCACTACAGAGGCATCAGCATGAGTATCACTGTTTATGTTCCTTGCGATTCCAGCGCCGTCTCATTGGGCGCTGATCTCGTTGCTACCGCCATTGCTCAGATTGCCGCAAAGCGCGGCCTCGATATTAAACTGGTTCGTAACGGCTCAAGAGGCATGTTCTGGCTGGAACCGCTGATTGAAGTGGCAACCAGTAAAGGACGCGTAGCCTATGGCCCAATTCAACCCGACGACGTGCCAGGGTTATTTGATGCGGATTTCACTCAAGGCGGCGCACATGCGCTCTGTTTAGGCCTGACTGAAGAACTAGCTTACTTCAAAAAACAGCAACGTTTGACCTTTGCCAGAATCGGCAAAACCGACCCTATCAGCTTGCCCGATTATGTTGAAAATAGCGGCTATCGCGGCTTAAAAAATGCGCTATCCATGACCCAAGCAGACATCGTTAAAGCGGTCACCGACTCAGGTTTACGCGGTCGCGGCGGCGCCGCCTTCCCAACCGGCATTAAATGGAATACGGTACTCAACACCGCTTCGCCGCAAAAATATATTATCTGCAATGCCGATGAAGGCGATTCAGGCACGTTTTCCGACCGTATGGTCATGGAAGGCGACCCGTTCGTATTAATCGAAGGCATGACCATTGCAGGTTTAGCCGTCGATGCAACCCAAGGCTATATCTATCTGCGCATAGAATATCCCCATGCTTACGAAGTACTCAATGCCGCCATTGCAACCGCCTATCAAGCCGGTTATCTGGGCGATAACATTCAAGGCAGCGGCCTTACATTTAATCTGGAAGTCAGGCTGGGGGCGGGCGCTTATGTCTGCGGCGAAGAAACGTCATTAATGGAAAGCCTGGAGGGCAAACGCGGCTTGGTGCGTTTTAAACCGCCTTTGCCGGCCATCAGCGGTTTGTTCGGCCAACCTACTGTAGTCAACAACGTTATTTCCCTGGCTTCGGTGCCGGTTATCCTGGATAAAGGCGGCGATTATTACCGCGATTTCGGCATGGGACGCTCTCGCGGTACCTTGCCGGTACAATTAGCCGGCAATATCAAGCGCCCCGGCTTGGTCGAACTGGGATTTGGTTTAACCTTGCGCGAATTGCTTTATGATTTCGGCGGCGGCGCAGCTTCCGGCAGGCCGATTAGGGCAGTCCAGGTCGGCGGCCCGCTCGGCGCTTATCTGCCCGAATCGCAATTCGATACCCCGTTGGATTACGAAGCCTTTGCCGCCATCTGGGCGGTAGTCGGTCATGGCGGCATTGTCGTTTTCGACGACACGGTCAATATGGCCGAAATGGCTCGTTACAGCATGGAATTTTGCAAAATCGAATCTTGCGGCAAATGCACCCCTTGCCGCATCGGCTCCACCCGTGGCGTAGAAGTCATGGACGACATTATCAACGGTCGCAACCTCGATAAAAACATCCCCTTGTTACGTGATCTTTGCGACACCTTACTCAACGGCTCCCTCTGTGCATTAGGCGGTATGACGCCCTACCCGGTACTGAGCGCTTTAAATCATTTCCCCGAAGATTTCGGGATAAATGCATAACATGACGTTGTTAAATGACAAAACATGATAAGTTGTTGCAGTCAGTTTTCGATGTCGCTGTTTCAATAAGATTTGAAGATGCCTGCAAGGTGGCCGAGTTGATTGGTTTTTCCCGAAAAGGCGGGCAAGGTTCTCACGTTGTTTATGGGAGGGATAATGAAATTAAGTTGCTTAACTTCCAAAATCGAAATGGTACTATCAAACCCTATCAAGTTAGGCAGTTGCAAGACATGGTAAAAAAATATGGCACACAATAAATACTTACTTGAAGTTTTTTGGAGTGATGAAGACGATGGTTATATTGCTATCGCCCCTGATTTACCGGGTTGCTGTGCTTTTGGGGATACTCCAATTGAGGCCATCGAAGAAATGAACAACGCTATCAGCGCCTGGATGCAGGCGTGGACTGCAATGGGGCGGAAGCCTCCCGAACCCACATCGAAACCACGGCAAGCAATGGCTGCATAATTTATGAAAGTTATAGATGTTTGTTAATTTTTGTTCTTATGCAACTACACCGACAAGTTCAAAGCCAGTGACACGAGGAAACCACCATGAGCATGAATAAAGAAAAAGATTTTGGCACACCGGCCAGCACCAGCGAAAACCTGGTCACCCTGGAAATTGATGGTTTTCAGGTCACGGCACCGGCAGGAACCTCGGTTATGCGTGCGGCTGCAAGCATCGGTATTGAGATACCCAAATTATGCGCAACCGACAGCATAGAACCCTTCGGTTCCTGTCGGCTTTGCGTGGTGCAAATAGAGGGCGGCAGAGGCATGCCTGCCTCATGCACTACGCCGGTCGCGGAAGGTTTAAAAATCACCACCCAGAATAAAAAACTGGCCGATGTGCGTCGCGGCATTATGGAACTGTATATTTCCGATCACCCGCTGGACTGCTTGACCTGTTCGGCCAATGGCGACTGCGAACTGCAAGACATGGCTGGCGCGGTAGGTTTGCGCGAAGTGCGTTACAGCCCGATTGAAACCCACCTGAACGCCGCCAAAGACGAAAGCAACCCCTACTTCAGCTTCGACCCCAGCAAATGCATCGTTTGCTCGCGTTGCGTACGGGCCTGCGAAGAAACCCAAGGCACGTTTGCGTTGACCATTGACGGTCGCGGCTTCGACTCCAAAGTATCGCCCAGCCAGAATCAGGATTTCATGGATTCGGAATGCGTATCCTGCGGCGCATGCGTACAAGCCTGTCCAACCGCAACCTTGATGGAAAAATCGGTCATCGACAACGGCCTGCCGGAACATGCGATAGTGACAACCTGCGCTTATTGCGGCGTCGGCTGTTCATTCCGGGCGGAAATGAAAGGCGAACAAGTCATCCGCATGGTGCCCAACAAAGACGGCAAGGCCAATCACGGCCATTCCTGCGTAAAGGGACGTTTTGCGTTCGGTTATGCCACGCATAAAGATCGCATCACCAAACCGATGATCCGCGCCGGCATTAAGGACGCATGGCGAGAAGTCAGCTGGGAAGAAGCCATTAATCATGCAGCGTCGGAATTAAAACGCATCCAGAAAAAATACGGCAAAGACTCCATCGGCGGCATCACTTCTTCTCGTTGTACCAACGAAGAAGTCTACATCATGCAAAAACTGATACGCGCCGGTTTCGGCAATAATAATGTCGATACCTGCGCGCGGGTTTGCCATTCGCCTACCGGTTACGGCTTGAAACAAACCTTCGGCGAATCATCCGGCACCCAGGATTTCGACTCGGTCATGAAAGCCGATGTGATTCTGATTATAGGCGCCAATCCAACCGACGGGCATCCTGTATTCGGTTCGCAAATGAAAAAACGCCTGCGTCAGGGCGCCAAACTGATCGTGGTTGATCCGCGTGAAATCGACCTGATCAAAGCGCCGCATGTTAAAGCCAGCCATCATCTGAAGCTGCGTCCCAGCACCAATGTCGCCTTGATCAATGCCCTCGGGCATGTCGTTGTTACCGAAAACCTGCTTGACGAAGCCTTTGTCAATGAACGTTGCGATGTAGCCTCTTTTGCCAAATGGAAAACATTTATTGCGCAGGAACATAATTCGCCGGAAGCTTCCGAGTCCATTACCGGCGTTCCGGCCGATGAACTTAGAGCGGCCGCACGACTTTATGCCACCGCAGGCAACGGCGCGATTTATTATGGCCTGGGCGTAACCGAACACAGCCAAGGCTCCACCATGGTCATCGGCATTGCCAATCTGGCCATGGCTACCGGCAATTTGGGCCATGACGGTGCCGGCGTCAATCCATTACGCGGACAAAATAACGTACAAGGCTCTTGCGACATGGGTTCATTTCCCCATGAATTTCCCGGTTATCGCCATGTATCGGATCCTGAAACCCACCAACTGTTTGAAAAAGCCTGGAATGCCGAATTAAATGCAGAACCCGGCTTGCGCATTCCCAACATGTTTGAAGCGGCATTGGACAGCAGTTTCATGGGACTGTACTGCGAAGGTGAGGATATTGCCCAATCCGACCCGGACATCAAACACGTTCATGCCGCCTTACGCGCCATGGAATGCGTGATCGTTCAGGATATATTCTTGAATGAAACCGCTAAATTTGCCCATGTTTTTTTACCTGGCTCGTCCTTTTTGGAAAAAAACGGCACCTTTACCAACGCCGAACGCCGTATCTCGCCGGTGCGCAAAGTCATGTCGCCGTTAGCAGGTTATCAGGATTGGGAAGTTACGCAAATGCTGTCGAATGCGATGGGCTATCCGATGAATTACAGTCATCCGTCAGAAATCATGGATGAAATCGCACAGCTTACTCCCAGTTTCAAGGGGGTCAGCTATAAAAAGATCGACCGCCTCGGCAGCATACAATGGCCTTGCAATGATGAAACGCCGGAAGGCACGCCGATTATGCACACAGAACATTTCCTACGCGATAACGGCAAAGGCTTGTTCATGCTGACCGAATTTGTTGCAACGGCAGAACGCGTAACCGGTAAATACCCGCTAATCCTGACCACCGGGCGTATTTTGTCGCAATACAATGTCGGCGCGCAAACCCGCCGCACCGAAAATGTCGCCTGGCATTCGGAAGATCGCCTGGAAATTCATCCGCATGACGCCGAAGACCGTGGCGTAAACACCGGCGACTGGGTAGGCATTAAAAGTCGCGCCGGCGAGACCGTATTGCGCGCCTTGGTCAGCGACCGCGTACAGCCTGGCGTTGTCTACACCACTTTCCATTTTCCCGAATCCGGCGCCAACGTCATCACGACCGACAACTCCGATTGGGCGACCAACTGCCCGGAATACAAAGTGACGGCCGTGCAGATCACCAGAGTCAGTCAGCCTTCGGAATGGCAACAGGAATACAGCGCGTTTTCAGAAAAACAACTCGATCTTCTCGAGCAGGGAATGAGTCATGACTAACGACACTGCCTCTGCAGTGTCGTTATCATTAGAACTAGGCTGGCCCAGTTATCAACAAATCGCCGTTGATCGCTGGCGAGGCGGGCAGCATGACCGACTGCAAGACACTATTGCCGAAGAAGTGCCTATTTCCCTGATTTACAACGGAGTGCCGCATGTCGTGATGCTGGCAACCCCGACCAATCTTGAAGAATTTGCGCTGGGTTTTAGCATTACCGAAGGCATTATTAAAAACCCGCAAGAATTATTATCGGCGCGGGTTTATAACCGCTCGAACGGCATCGAAGTCCAATTAAAAATTCCGGATCAGCGTTTTCAAGGTCTGGCAGACAAAGGCCGTAATTTAACCGGTCGTACCGGTTGCGGTCTATGCGGTGCTAGCACCTTAAAACAAGCCATCCGCCAACCCTGCCCGGTTAACGGGGACTTGACCCTGTCTGCTGCCGAGTTGCGTTCCGCTTTACTAGGCATCAAACAGCACCAGAAACTAAACCAGCTAACCGGAGCCGTTCATGCGGCTGCCTGGGCTGTTCCCGGACAAGGCATTTTGGACATCAGGGAAGATGTAGGACGACATAATGCGCTGGATAAATTGATCGGTTTTTTATTGCGCACCGGGAAAGATTTATCCGCCGGTTTTGTCATCGTTACCAGCCGCGCCAGTTATGAAATGGTACAAAAAACCGCGTGGGTCGGCATTACGCTGCTTGCGGCCATTTCCGCCCCGACCGGATTAGCCATACGTCTGGCTGACGAGGCAGGTCTCACCTTAATCGGTTTTGCCCGCGATGATCAGCATGTGGTTTATACCCATCCGCAACGCTTAACCCATAACAACTCACTGTGTGATTAACGATGAAAATAGAAAGACTTATCAAAATGGCCAACGATATCGGTAATTTCTTTAACTCGGAAACCGACAAAGAAATCGCAGCGGAAGGCATAAAAAATCATCTTTTAAGATCATGGGATCCTAGAATGCGTAAAGCCATTATTGCCTATTGCCAGGAAGACGGCTCTGAATTAAGCAGCCTGGTTAAAACAGCCGTAACCAAGCTTGCCGCTTAAGCTAACGCTCCTACACCCACCGCCGAGCCGTTACGGTCGGCGCGCACAACTAAACCGATTCTCCCAGTAGCGATTTTTAAGGCTGGACACCAACACCTTGCCGGTGCGCCGACTAGGCGCATGAATAAAATTATCATTACTGACATAAATACCGACATGGGAGAACGGCTTGCCGTTGGTATTAAAGAAAAGCAGATCGCCTGAATGAAGATCATTTTTCGGAACTTGGGTCAGCGCCGCCGATTGAGCTATCTTTTGAGTCGTGCGTGGCAATGCTATACCCTGACGTCCATATACATGCTGCACAAATCCGCTGCAATCGAAACCTTCCTCGGGCGAATTTTTACCGTAGTGATAAGGCGTGCCCTGCAAGCTCAGCGCATAACTGACCACAGGTGAATAATCCGCAGTAGGCTTTATTTCCGGAACCCGAGCGCAACCGGAAAACAAGACTATCGCACTGAGTAAAATACATCGGATAAAAAAATAGTGCTCGTCTTTAGCGATGGATGTGTTCAATTTATTATCCCCCCCTTTAATAATCCCCTATAAGGATAGGCCATTAGATGCTAAATGGCTATATACACCCTTCTTCGGCTTTGGAATCGATATGCCGGAAATTAATACTAAAAAACTATTAACTGCGTTACCGGGCATTGATATTTTTAAATCAGATGCATTGCCGAAACGAAAAATATGTCAACCATACTATTTTTGATTTATTAAAATCAGACGACATGATGTATAAAAAGCGTGACGGGGGTAACATACCCCGTCCCGTTTTGAGGGATCGGCTGAAAAAGGGCTAATTCATAATAATTATAAA
>JAURVK010000012.1 GCA_030655535.1 Methylobacter sp.
TTGACATTAAAGGCTTCTATCCAGTCGTTGTCCTTAATGCCGACTTTGGCCGCATCGATTTCGCCCATCCATACGATCGGCCCTCCGCGCGACAAGGTCAGCATCAACAGATTATCGGTATAGGTGCTGTGGATGCCCCATTTTTGATGCGGCGTTAAAAAATTCAACACGATTTCATCATTGCCGTTGGGCTTTTGACCCAGAATCGGCGCAATGGAGCGGGTATCGACAGGCGGCTTATAAACGCACAAAGTCTCGCCGAACGCCCGCATCCAGCTGTGATCCTGATAAAACTGCTGGCGGCCGGTCAGCGTGCGCCAGGGAATCCGCTCGTGAACATTGGTGTAGCAGGCGTTGTAGCAGACTTGCTCGGATTCCAGACCGCTCCAGGTCGGCGAAGAGATAATCTTGCGCGGCTGCGCCTGTACGTCGCGGAATCGGATTTTGTCGTCTTCGCGCGGCCGCGCCAGATGGGTGTGATCCCGTCCGGTGGCTTTACTCAAGGCCTCCCAGGCTTTAACGGCGACATGACCGTTGGTTTCGGGTGCCAGCATCAGGATAACTTCGGTCGCTTCGATATCGGATTCGATGCGCGGCAGGCCTTTGCTGATGCCTTCATCGGTCACCAGCCGGTTCAGCTCGCCCAGTTGCTTGACTTCGGTCTCGGTGTTCCAGGCTATGCCTTTGCCGCCGTTGCCGATTTTGCTCATCAACGGCCCCAGCGAGGTGAACATTTTGTAGGTGTTCGGATAATCGCGCTCGACCACCACCAAGTTCGGCATGGTTTTGCCCGGAATCGGCTCGCACTCCTTCTTTTTCCAGTCCTTGACGTCGAACGGCTGAGCCAGCTCTGCCGGGGTGTCGTGCAGGATCGGCACGGCGACGATGTCTTTTTCCAGTCCCAAGTGGCCTACGGTCAATTCCGAGAATTTCTTGGCGATGCCTTTGTAAATATCCCAATCGGAACGCGATTCCCAGGCGGGATCGACAGCCTTAGACAAGGGATGAATGAACGGGTGCATGTCCGAGGTGTTCAGGTCGTTTTTCTCGTACCAGGTTGCGGTCGGCAGAATAATGTCCGAATACAAACAGGTCGTGGACAGGCGAAAATCCAGCGTGACCAGCAAATCGAGTTTGCCTTCCGCGGCGGTTTCATGCCATTCGACTTCCGAAGGCTTGTCGCCGCTATCGCCCAGGTCTTTGCCCTGTACGCCGTGTTGCGTGCCCAGCAAATACTTCAGGAAGTATTCATGACCTTTGCCCGAAGAACCCAGTAAATTGGAACGCCACACGAACATATTGCGCGGAAAGTTTTGCGGGTTGTCCGGATCTTCGCAGGACATCTTCAGCTTGCCGCTTTTGAGCGATTTGACGACGTATTCAATCGGGTCTTTTTTGGCTTTTTCCGCATCCCTGACCACTTGCAGCGGGTTGGTTTGCAGTTGCGGCGCGGACGGCAGCCAGCCCATGCGTTCGGAGCGGACGTTAAAATCGATCAAGCTGCCCTGCCAGTCTTTCGGCTGTGCCAGCGGCGACAAAATCTCGCTCACTTTGAGTTTTTCGTAACGCCATTGGCTGGTGTGATTGTAGAAAAACGAAGTGCTGTTCATCTGCCGGGGCGGACGCTTCCAATCCAGGCCGAACGCCAACGGCAACCAGCCGGTTTGCGGACGCAGTTTTTCCTGCCCGACATAATGCGCCCAACCGCCGCCGGACTGCCCGACGCAACCGCACAGCATCAGCATATTCATGATGCCGCGATAATTCATGTCCATGTGATACCAGTGATTGATACCGGCACCCAAAATCACCATCGAGCGGCCTTGAGTCTTTTCAGCGTTGGTCGCAAATTCCCGCGCCACCGTAATCACATTTTTCCGTGACACGCCGGTGATTTTTTCCTGCCATGCGGGCGTGTAAGGGAAATCTTCGTCGTAAGATGCGGCGACGTTACCGCCGCACCCATTTTTACCGGCGACATCGCCTAGGCCGCGATCTATGCCGTAATTGGCGACCAGCAAATCGAACACCGTGGTCGCCAGCACTTCGCTGCCGTCGGCCAGGGTGATTTTTTTAACCGGCACATTGCGCCGTTGAATCGCGTCGTGGGCGGAATGGGTAAAATGCGGATGTTCGGAGCCGCCGAAATACGGAAAGCCGACGTGAACGACATCGTCTTTGCTATCGATCAAACTCAAACGCAACTTGACTTCCTGATTGTCTACGGTTTTTTGTTCGATGTTCCAATGCCCGCTTTCGCCCCAGCGGAAACCGATAGAACCGCAAGGCGGAACGATGTGGCCGTTGATTTCGTCGTAGGCGACGGTTTTCCAGTCGGGATTGTTTTCTTGATGTAAACCGCCTAAAAAGTCAGACGCCCTTAAGAAACGATCCTGCACATAGCAGCCGTCCTGCTCTTTGAGCATCACCAGAAACGGCAAGTCGGTATTTTCGCGCACATACTCGGTGAAATAAGGACTTTGCCGCTCAACATGGAATTCCTTGAGGATCACATGCCCTATCGCCATCGCCAGCGCCGCATCGGTGCCTTGCTTCGGGTGCAGCCACAAATCGGCGAACTTGCTGGCCTCCGAATAATCGGGGCTTACGACCACGACTTTCGCGCCTTTATAGCGCGCTTCGGTCATGAAATGGGCGTCGGGCGTGCGGGTTTGCGGCACATTCGATCCCCACAGCATCAAAAATCCGGCGTTATACCAGTCGGCCGACTCGGGCACGTCGGTTTGCTCGCCCCAGGTTTGCGGCGATGCCGGCGGCAAATCGCAATACCAGTCGTAAAAACTCATGCTGACGCCGCCGATCAGCGACAGGTAACGGCTGCCGGCCGCATAAGACACCATCGACATGGCGGGAATCGGCGAAAAGCCGATAATCCGGTCGGGGCCGAAAGTTTTGGCGGTGTAGATATTGGCCGCCGCGATGATTTCGTTGACCTCTTCCCAGTTGGCGCGAACCAAACCGCCCAAGCCGCGTACGGCTTTATATTCAGAGGCTTTGTCAGGGTCTTCGACTATCGACGCCCAGGCGTCAACCGGGTCTAAAGTCAGTCTGGCTTCCCGCCACAACCTGACCAAACGTCCGCGTATCAGCGGGTATTTAAGGCGGTTGGCGCTGTACAAATACCAGGAATAACTCGCGCCGCGCGAACAGCCGCGCGGCTCGTGGTTGGGCAGATCGGGACGGGTGCGCGGGTAATCGGTTTGCTGGGTTTCCCAGGTCACCAGGCCGTTTTTAACGTAGATTTTCCAGCTGCAAGAACCGGTGCAATTGACGCCATGCGTGGAACGCACGATTTTGTCGTGCTGCCAGCGCGACCGGTAGCTGTTCTCCCAGCTTCGGTCTTCATTGGTCACCACGCCGTGATTACCGGAGAAGGTGTCTACTTTTTTCTTGAAAAACAGCAAGCGGTCCAGGAAATGGCTCATAAGATTTACCTATTTTTTAGGGTTTTGATATTTATCGTTCCCACGCTCTGCGTCACGGCCATTACGTTAAGGGCTAGTCGTTACGTGGGCGCGAATTTATTCGCGCAGTGACGGCTAAATTCGCGAATAAATTCGCGCCTACACTGTTCAGTCATCACTTTCTTTTCAGCCTAACTTAATGGCCGTGACGCTCTGCGTGGGAATGCCACCAGAGACGCTCTGCTTCTCGCACCGCTGAAGCGGTGCAGAATTTATTCCCACGCTACTGCCTCATTGTCATTAAGTTAAGCGGATTAGACAAAATAATGGTTAATGTGGGGGCGATTTTAGTCGCCCAGTCAGTAAACAACCTACTGCTCAATCGGCGACTAAAGTCGCCCCCACAATCATTATCATGTCTTTAACTTAATGGCCGTGACGCTGAAACCTAGGAACCATACTCATGCCTCAACAAGGCATAGTCGCCGTTTTACGCGCGTAAAACCACCAGGTAACGCCGACACACACCATATAAAAAGCAATAAAACAATATAAGGCCGCATCGGGCGTGCCGGTCATGCTGATCGCCGTACCGTAACTCTTGGGGATAAAAAACGCGCCGTAGGCGGCAATCGCCGAGCTGAAACCCAGTACTGCAGCCGCTTCTTTGGCCGCATCTTTTTTGGCTTTGGCAATGGCATCGATGCCCTGCCCTTTTGCCGCACACAGCCGTTCAGTCATAAAGATCACAGGAATCATGCGGAAGGTGGAACCGTTGCCGATGCCGGTGGTGATAAACAACAGCATGAACATCGCCAAAAAGCCCCGGAAATCGCCGGGATTACCGGCCGAAGGCATAAAATGCAACACGCCGAACACCGCAGCAATCATAACCACAAAATTCCACAGCGTTACTTGCGCACCGCCCAGTTTGTCAGCCAGCCAACCGCCGACCGGCCGGATTAATGCGCCGACCAGCGGCCCCAAAAAGGCGTACTGCATCGGATTGACATCGGGGAACAGGATTTTAATCAACATCGGAAAACCGGCCGCATAGCCGATAAACGAGCCGAATGTTCCGGTGTAAAGCCAGCACATCAACCAGTTATGTTTGCGCTTGAAAATAATCGACTGTTCTTTGAACGAGGCTTTGGCGGAGGCAATATCGTTCATGCCGAACCACGCCGCGATGCTGGTTGCGATGATAAACGGCACCCAGATAAATCCGGCGTTTTGCAACCAGATCGACTTGGTCACGTCGCCCTTAATCCATTCTTGCGGTTCGCCGCCCAGCGAACCGAACACACCCGCCGCGATAACTAAAGGCACCACAAACTGCACGGTACTGACGCCCAAATTGCCTAAACCGGCATTCAGGCCCAAGGCCGTGCCTTTTTGCGATTGGGGATAAAAAAAGCTGATATTCGCCATGCTGGACGCGAAGTTACCGCCGCCGAAACCGCATAACAAGGCCAATACCACCATTAATACATAGGGCGTATCGGGATTTTGTACCGCAAAACCGATCCATAAGGACGGCAACAGCAACGAAGCGGTGCTGATGGTCGTCCAGCGACGGCCGCCGAAAATAGGCACCATGAACGAGTAAAAAATCCGCAAGGTAGCGCCCGAAAGCCCCGGCAAGGCCGCCAACCAGAACAGTTGGTTAGTCGTGTAGCTAAAGCCGATGCTGGGCAGATTAATTACCACCACACTCCACACCATCCACACCGCAAAAGCCAGCAGCAATGCCGGGATACTGATCCACAGGTTACGGGTTGCGATACGCTTGCCGGTTTTTTCCCAAAAGTTTTTATCTTCAGGATTCCAATCGGTCAGCACCAGCGGCGACGGATGACTCAGTTCAGGCAGATCTTTCGATATTTTGGCCAATTCAGGTACCACGCGGCGTTCCATGCGCACGATGGAAAAATGCATCCAGGTCAGCGCAGTCGCCATCAATACGAACAGCAACATGAAGCAACTGCTCCAGATGCCGGTCAAGTCGTTCAGCATACCGAAAGTCAACGGCAACAAGAATCCGCCTAAGCCCCCGATCATGCCGACCGCGCCGCCGACAGCGCCGACGTTATCGGGATAATAAACCGGGATATGCTTGTACACTGCCGCCTTGCCGAATGACATGAACAGACCCAGCACCGAAATCAACAAGATAAAGCCTACAGGTTGAATCGCCAGGCTAAAGGCAATATCGCCCTTAATGCCGTGCACGATGTAATCCGTAGGCGGGTAAGACAGGAAAAAGGTACAAACCGTGGCGACAATAAACGTCCAGTACATCAGCAACCGCGCTCCGTAACGGTCGGACAACCAGCCGCCCAATGCGCGGAACAGGCTGGCAAAAATGGAATAGGCCGCCGCCAACATGCCCGCCGACTTAATATCGAAACCGTATGCGCCGACCAGATAGCGCGGCAACCATAACGCCAAGGCGACAAAAGCGCCGAATACGCAGAAGTAGTAAAGCGAAAAGCGCCAGACCCGCATATCCTTGAGCGGTTCCAATTGCTTTAAAAACGAATCAGGCTTGATGCCGGACTCGCGGCGCTGCTTAAGCATCGGTTCGTCTTCAGCGACAAACCAGAAGATTACCGCCATCAACAACAGAGCGGCTGCCCAGATTTGCGCTACGGCATGCCAACCGAATGCAACCATTACAAAAGGCGCGACGAATTTGGTCACCGCCGCGCCGACATTGCCGAGCCCGAAAATGCCTAACGCCGTTCCTTGCTTCTCTTTAGGGAACCAACGCGAAACATAGGCGATACCCACCGCAAACGAACCGCCGGCAATACCAATGCCGAGTGCCGCCACCAAATACATGATGTAGGTATCAACCGTCGTCAGCAAAAATGTAGCAATCGCCGCCGTCACCATGACCAGCACAAAAACGAGTCGGCCGCCGTACTGGTCGCTCCAAATACCCAACACCAGCCGGATTAACGCCCCTGAAAGTATCGGGGTACCGACCAGCAAGCCGAACTCGGTCTCGCTTAAATGCAGGTCTTTCTGAATTTGCAAACCGATGATCGAAAAGATAGTCCACACTGCAAAGCAGGCGGTGAATGCCGTTGTGCTCGCGGTAAGAGCGCGCTTTTGTTGGGAGGAATTAAAGTCTGACACAGCGTTTCATCCTTTTATTTTATTATTTTTCAAGCCATACACTATCATAAAACATATGACACACATACCCTAAAATACAACCTCGCCTTATTTGCTTAAATTACCATATATCACTATGAAAAATAACAAATAGTACTGAAATTTTATTACAATAATACACACGACTCCCATTCTGAATATTCAGTCATCGCCGAACAATTTGCAGAAAAAAAACTGAGATCGGAGTTTGCACCGGCATTCCGGAAAATGACGATAGCCTGTTAAACAAAGCTGACACGGCACTCTATCAAACCAAGCGAAAAGGTCGCAACCGGTATATTTCACTCCCGCTTTGCGAAACCGAAGAATATCTGGAACAATAGACTTATCTTGCATCGCATCCGCCAGATAAAATCCAAGATCATCAACCGGACGAGATGATCATTGAGCAACCGACAATCCGCTTGAAAACCAGCTAACAAATTCAGTCCTATGGTATGAAATTCAAACCCTCCGCTATTACTTTGGCTTTAAGCCTGGCTCTCTTCCCTGCCCCGCAGCAGGCCGCCCCGATCAGCAAAATCGAATTGCCTGACATGGGCGATTCTTCCGGCACCCTGATCTCACCCGCCGAAGAAAAAGAATTCGGCGAAGCCTTTTTCCGCAGCCTGCACTCGCAAATCGCTATCAATCAGGATGCCGAAATCCAGCAATATATTCAGACGATTGGCGAAAGACTGGCCGTCAATAGCGACGCGCCGGGCAACCCGTTCCATTTCTTCGTGGTCATGGAAAACAACATTAACGCTTTTGCGGGGCCGGGCGGTTATATTGGCGTAAATTCCGGATTAATTTTAATCACCGAAGCCGAAAGCGAATTAGCATCGGTGATGGCGCACGAAATTGCCCACGTTACCCAGCGCCATTTGTACCGCGCTTATGAGGCCGCCAGTCGCTTATCGATCCCTACCGCCGCAGCGACCCTGGCCGCGATTTTATTGGGCACTCAATCCCCCGCACTGGGTCAGGCAGCCATAGTCGCCATTCAAGCCGGTAACATTCAGTTTCAGATTGATTTTACTCGCGAAAACGAGGCAGAGGCTGACCGGGTAGGCATGCAAACCTTGGCCGGTTCGCAATTCGACCCGCGCAGCATGCCCACTTTTTTCGAGCGCTTGCAGCAATCCAGTCGCTATTACGGCCAGAATATTCCCGAATTTTTAAGAACTCACCCGGTTACCGCCTCGCGTATTTCCGATACACGCGGACGCGCCGAAACTTATCCCTACAAACAATATCCCGACTCGCTCGGCTATCAGTTAACCAAAGCAAAAATCCGGGTTTTAACCAGCACTGACAATGCCGATACGCTTAAATATTTTCAATCCAGATTGAATCAAGGAACGGCCGAACAACGCGCCGTTACTCGCTATGGACTTGGGATGAGCGCACTTAACTCGCAAAAATTCGATGAAGCGGAAAATATTTTTCAACAACTGAACAAAGAATACCCCAACCAGCCGCAATACGTAACCGCACTTGCCCACACAGCACTGGATTCCAAAAATTACAGCACAGCGCTTGCCCGATATAAAAAACTGACCGAGCAATTCCCCAATAACGAAGCCATTAAGCTCGAATACATTACCGCTCTACTCAAAGCCGGCAGTGCCGAATCGGCACGGAAAAATTTATTTCAGTTACAGCCCAAAACCCAGCGCCTGCCGATTTATTCGCAACTGCTGGCCCAAGTTTATAGCGATTTAAATCAACCGGCCGAATCGCATCGTTATCTTGCAGAATACTACTATGCGACAGGGCAAACCAAAGATGCAATCCTGCAAATAAAACTGGCTCAAAAATCGAAAGGCCTTAATTTCCAACTCTCCTCCATCCTTAATGAACGACTGAACTTCTTTATCAACCAGGAAGAAGAAGCCAGACGTGAGCGGTAAAAACCTGAACGCTAGCTGAACAAAAAGGCACTGCCTGCCTGTCATTTAGAGAATTAGCATCCTATAAAATACTATAATTAACTGTATTTATTGAGCATTTACTCCGAACCCATATTTTTCCCGACAAACTTTATTTTTAAATAGACAAAGAAGAGGCAATTGAATAAAATTCCCACGGTTTAACGGAATGAGCCCGGTTTAATTACCGACTAAGAGGGGGAAATTAGTCTTTTAGACTAGCTGATAATAATAATAAAATAAGTGTCACTGCTTGAGTCAAGTTGTAAAACAACAACCAAATAATAATAATAACAGCACTCAACACGCCCGCTTCATGCGGGCTTTTTATTGGCAAAAAAAGATGAAGGACGAAAGGCACAAGGCGAAAAAACACCTTTCACCTTTTCGCCTTTAGCCTTTCAACTACATACTCAACCTCACTCCAATCCATCCGGCTCTCGGCGCACCCGGCGACACAAAGCGGTTATTGTCAAATTGCGGAAATACCTCATCCGCCTCGCCATAAACCCCGAAAGAGTTATAGTTCTTGTCGAAAATATTATCGACCTTGCCGAATACCGCAAAATTTTTGGTCACCTTATATTCCGCCTTGGCGTTAAACAGCCAGTAACCGGCCAGCGGTGCAGTGACATTGGCTTCGTCGCCCCTGAAATATTTGTTGCCGCTGTATATGCCGTCTATGCCCAACGATACGCGCTGCCATAAATCGACACTCACAGCCGCCTTATAGATATGCTCAGGAATGCCGGGAATTCTGTCGCCTTTGCCTACAGTCATCGCTTCGTCAGTATCCAGCGGATTTTGAATATCAAAGCCATCCATAAATCGGGCGTTTAAGTAAGTATAGTTGGTCGAAAAATGCCAGTCGTCAATGCCGCTGAACAGCTGCGGATAATTAACGGTCGTCCCCGCTTCTATGCCGTAGCGGCGGGTCTTGCCCACATTGTCGAAATACCCCTGACTGATAAGACCGCTGTGGGCATCGCGGCGAAAAATAATATCGTTGTGATTAATGGTATTGAAATAACCCAGGTTCCATTTCAAATCGCCTTTGCCTAACAGCTCATCCAGATCGCCTCTGACACCGCCTTCCCATGTTTTGGCAACCACCTGCTCCAGCGGCGGATCGGCGACAAAAGAATTGGGCAATTTACACGGAGCTTCCGGATCGGCACAGCTTAATTCCATCGGCGAAGGTGCACGCGCCGACTCGCTGTAGCTGCCGTACACATTCAGGTTATCCCTGATTTGATAGGTTAATCCGGCCGAAGGATTGAGCCGGTCAAAGGTATGCGACCCGTCCAGGGTTTTTGCACCGTTTATATACTTGTCTACCATGTTGACATGAATATAGTTATAGCGCCCGGCGACAGTCGCCGTTAACGCATCGGTAATGGAAAAACTGTCGGTCAGGAATACGCCCACCGTCGAGGTATTGGTATGCAACCGAACCCTGGATTCATCAACCAGAATCCCGCTTTGCGTCGTTCCCCGGGTATCGGTCAGCGAGCCCAGCTCGGTGTCCGAAGCGAAATTGGTCTCGGCATAATCGTAACTGGTGCCTACAGTCAGGTTGTTTTTATGCTTGAACAAGTCCCGGGCAAACACCGTCTGCAACGCGCCTCCCCGGCTGCGCATATGGGTTTGGCTGGTATTGTTGGTTGCGCCTTCAACTGCGTCGCTGGCGAAGATGTTATTACCGTTGATATCGACAGCAACCTCTTCATCATCGCCGGAATCTTCGCACAAGAACCCCGCATTTCCAGACAGTTCGCAGTCATCAAAATCGCTATTATCGCCATTAAAGGTCCTGATTCGGTTCTGTCTGAAATAGGCATTGCCGCTCACTTCAATGTCATCAGCCAGATCATAGCTGCCCGCCAATTCGGAAAAGAACATCCGGGTGATGGTTTGGTCGGGATGGGTGAACACCGCCGCCCGGTCTTGTTGCTGCAACTGGACAGGCACGGCGCCGTTGCCGCGCATATTATTGTCATTGCCGCCCAAGGTCAGGTCTAAAGAACCTTTATCGCCGCGCCAGCTCAAGGTGCCGAACGCCTGATCGGCCTTGGTCGGCGAAAAATCCCGCCAGCCGTCTTCCTCAAAGTGATGCAGGTCTAGAAAATAGCCCCAGGTACCGTTATTCCAGCCGCTGCTTAATTCTTCCGAATGCCTGCCCCAGGAACCGCCGTAAGCTTCCAGCTGATGCTTGGGCGCCGAAAACCCGGTTTTGGTCTTGATCGATATGGCGCCGCCCAGACTGTTCAGGCCGTAAACCGGGTTAGAGCCGGGATACAAAGCCATCGACTCAATCGCCCCTTCGG
>JAURVK010000021.1 GCA_030655535.1 Methylobacter sp.
CCGGCTTCATCATTTTGGATAGCACGCCTTGCTCGGTATGTTCCGGGGCGATTTTAAGGTAGCCGCCGACATGATGGGTGACCAGTTCCTTGACGTATTCCGGCGATTCCACGGCCAGGTCGTAACGCAGGCCGGAGGCGATGAAGATTTTCTTGATGCCGGGCAAGGCGCGGGCTCTGCGGTAGAGTTTAATCAGCGGCGTATGGTCGGTATTCAGGTTGGGACAAATGCCGGGGTAAACGCAGGAGGGCAAACGGCAAGCGGACTCAATTTTTGGATCTTTGCAGGCCAGTCGATACATATTGGCGGTAGGGCCGCCCAGGTCGGAAATATGGCCGGTAAAAGCGGGCGAGGTGTCGCGGATGGCTTCAATCTCTTTAATGATGGAATCTTCCGAACGGCTTTGGATAATGCGTCCTTCATGTTCGGTAATCGAGCAGAAGGTGCAGCCGCCAAAACAGCCGCGCATGATGTTGACAGAATGCTGGATCATTTCAAAGGCGGGCACGTTGGCATTGCCGTATTCTTTGTGCGGCACGCGGGAATAGGGCAGATCGAATACCCCGTCCATTTCTTTGGTGGTCAGCGGAATCGGGGGCGGATTAATCCATACCTGCCGGGTTCCGTGCAGTTGAATCAACGCGCGCGCATTGCCGGGGTTGGTTTCGCCGTGCATAACCCGCGAGGCGTGGGCATACCGTATCGGGTCTTCTTTTACCGCTTCGTAGGCAGGCAGGCGGATAACGGTTTGCGAGCGCTGCTTTCTGAGCAACAATTTATCAAATTGAATGGCTTGTTCGTTGCTATCGTTTGGTTCCGGTTTTTTATCGCACGCAGGCTGTTCCTGGTACGGGTCGATAGGCACCATCGCCGCGCCCGGTTTATCAATATCGGTAGAGTCTTTAACCGCCCAGCCTTCCGGTATTTGTTTAACGAAATGCACGGTGCCGCGTATGCCTTTCAGATCCGATATGACCTCACCGTTAGCCAGACGGTGGGCGATTTCGACGACTTGACGCTCGGCATTGCCGTAAACCAGCAGGTCGGCTTTGGAATCGAGCAGCACCGATTTTCGAACCTTGTCCGACCAGTAATCATAATGCGCGATGCGGCGTAAACTGGCTTCGATGCCGCCGATGATAATGGGCACGTCTTTGTAGGCTTCGCGGCAGCGGTGCGAGTAGACGTTGACGGCGCGGTCAGGACGTTTGCCCGCCGCGCCGTCCGGTGTATAGGCATCGTTAGAGCGGATTTTTTTGTCCGAGGTGTAGCGGTTGACCATGGAATCCATATTGCCGCCGGTCACGCCGAAAAACAGCTTGGGGCGACCCAGCTTGCCGAAATCTTTGGCATTGGTCCAGTCGGGTTGGGAAATGATGCCGACCCTGAATCCCTGCGCTTCAAGCAGTCGTCCAATCAGCGCCATGCCGAAGCTGGGATGGTCGATATAGGCATCGCCGGTCACCAGGATCACGTCGCAGGCATCCCAGCCGAGTTCGTCCATTTCAGCCTTGCTCATCGGCAAAACAGGGGCGATGCCGAAGCGTTGCGCCCAGTATAAGCGGTAGCTAAAAAGGTTGGGTTCGGTTGCTAAGGCGGTAGACATTATTTTGGTATCGAGTTGTTGATGACGCTGGAATTGTGTTTGATGATTTCTTTTAAATAAGCGATAAATTCAATCTGGTAAAGTTGTTCAAGAATGATGGCGCGGGTTCTCAAATCTTTCATCGAATAAAGCGGCGCCTCTTTGTTAAAGGCCAGGCCGATAATATTGCCTCGATCTTTGACCGGAAGAAATAGAATCCGCCAGTCGAAAGTTTGTCCCAGCCACAAGGCGACCTGTCGGAATAAAGGCTTGTCGATGCCGCCCCAAAGATTGATGACCAGCATGCCGTCTTTTTTTAATAACATTTTGCAGGCATCGAAAAACGCATGATTACAGATGGATGGCGCCATGCCGTCGTGGTCGAACGCATCGATAAACATCAGGCTGTATTGTTCGCTTTGGCTCTCGGTGCGCTGGCGTACATATTTTGCGCCGTCGTCAATAATGACTTTCAGGCGCGGGTCTAACGGCAGGCCAAAATGACTGCGCGCTATTTTAACCACGCTTGCCCTGTATTCTATAGCTTTTAAACGGCATTCCGGGAAATGATGCAGCAGATGCTTGGTTAATGAGCCGCCGCCCAAGCCGATAATCAACGCGTCGTCATCAAGCGTGGGTTTAAATAACAGCCAGCTGGTCATGGCCCGCACATAATTCAGATGCAGTTTGTCCGGTTCGGCCAGCAGCATGCTGCTTTGCCGGGGAAACGAGCCGAAGTGCAGCGACCTTACGCCATCCTGCTCGACAACCTCTAAAATGCCGTCGTCATCGTGGCTTTCGTGGATAACCCGGCCCTCATATCTATACATAAAAGTGGTGATTTCTTAAAAGATCAGCAGACCATTATACCGGAGAATAAGGTTTAACTGGTGTGTGTTGGTTAGGTTACTGTCGGCGACTCAGTGAATGTAGCGGAAAGGAAAGAAGCCTAGCTTGATTTGTTGGGTGCAATATCGGGCCGAGATTTGGCGCGAGCGGAACATATACGGCTCGGCGAAACCCTTTTTAGGCGTGTTTCGCCGTCGCATGACGCTAATCAACCATCTTGGCCGATGCTGCGCTTTAGTCGGTTTTTCTTTGCGTCCACATCCTTGATAAATTTTCTGAAAGTCTATAACAGGTGAAACGTACAGAGGGTTTTGTTAAGAGTTTTGTGTTTGCTGTTATCTTGGTCGCACGAAATCTTGCGGACGGGGTAAAATAGTCTATCCGGCATAATAGTCAATCGGAATCAACTTTCTAATCCCCATGCAGCCTACATTTGTCCATTTAAGACTCCACTCCGAATTCTCTCTGGTCGACGGGATCGTCAAAATCAAACCCTTGGTCAAGCGTCTTGCCGAGTTGAATATGCCTGCGGTTGCGGTCACCGAGCACGCCAACCTGTTTTCACTGGTCAAGTTTTATAAAGCGGCATTAGGGCAGGGCATCAAGGCGATAGCCGGTGCCGATGTGTTGATTTTTAATCCCGAAGACCCCGCTACGCCGTATCGTTTGACCTTGCTGGTCAACAATCACGCCGGCTACATCACGCTGACCGAATTGATTTCAAAAGCTTATCAGGAAGGTCAGCATCAAGGTGTGCCGATGCTCCGGCAGGAGTGGATAGAAGCCAATCATAACGGCTTGATTGCGTTGTCCGGCGCGATGAGTGGGGATATAGGCAGGGCGCTGTTAGCCGAAAACCCTGATGCGGCCAAGCGGTTGGCGGAGTTTTGGGGCGGATTGTTCGAGCAAAGTTTTTACCTGGAATTGCAGCGGGTCGGCAAACCGGACGAGGAGCGCTATATCGCCGCCGCTGCCGAGCTGGCGCTGGCAACCGGTTTGCCGGTGGTGGCGACCAACGATGTGCGCTTTGTTTATCAACAGGATTTTGCGGCCCATGAAGTGCGGGTTTGCATCAATCAGGGCAGGGTGCTGGATGATAACCGTCGGCCCAAGGATTACACCGATCAGCAATATTTACGCAGCACGGAAGAGATGCAGGCGTTGTTTGCCGATCTGCCCGAAGCCTTGGAAAACACCGTAGAAATTGCCAAACGCTGTAATTTAAAATTGACGTTGGGCGAAAATTTCCTGCCGGATTTTCCGGTACCCGAAGGCATGAATCTGGGCGAGTTTATGGCCGAGGAGTCCATGAAGGGCCTGGAACAGCGTTTGCAGCACTATCCGGCGGTGGGCAAGGGTACGGATCAGGAAAACCGGCGCGTTTACTACGAACGCTTGGATTTCGAGTTGAAAATGATTACCCAGATGGGTTTTCCCGGTTATTTTATGATTGTTGCCGACTTTATTCAGTGGGCGAAAAACAATTTGATTCCGGTCGGCCCGGGGCGGGGTTCGGGCGCTGGCTCGCTGGTGGCTTACGCGCTGAAGATTACCGACCTCGACCCTATCGAATTCGACCTGCTGTTTGAGCGGTTTTTGAATCCCGAGCGGGTTTCGATGCCCGACTTTGACGTCGATTTCTGTATGGATCGCCGTGATGAGGTGATCGATTATGTCGCCCGTCATTATGGCCGCGATCATGTCGCGCAGATTATCACTTACGGTTCGATGGCGGCGAAAGCGGTTATTCGCGATGTCGGTCGGGTGCTGGGTTTCGGCTACGGTTTTGTCGATAGACTGGCCAAGCTGATTCCGTTTGAAATCGGCATGACGCTGACTAAAGCGCTAAAAGACAGTCCCGAACTCAAACAGCTTTATGATGCCGAGGAGGAAGTCAAGACGCTGGTCGATATGGCGCTGTCGCTGGAAGGCACCGCCAGAAATGCGGGAAAACATGCCGGCGGCGTGGTGATTTCGCCGACCAAGTTGACCGATTTTACGCCGCTGTATTGCGATCAGGACGGCAATAATCTGGTCACCCAGTTCGACAAAGATGACGTGGAAGCGGTCGGTCTGGTCAAGTTCGACTTTTTGGGGTTGCGCACGCTGACCATTATCGATTGGGCATTGCAGGACATTAATGCCAAACAAAAGCAACTGGGTAAGTCGCCGGTCGATATAACGACCATTCCCCGAGATGATGCTGCATCATACGAATTGTTAAAAAACGCCCAGACCACCGCCGTATTTCAGTTGGAATCGCGCGGCATGAAGGAGCTGATTAAAAAGCTGAAACCCGATTGTTTCGACGATATTATCGCGCTGGTGGCGTTGTTCCGTCCGGGGCCTTTGGAATCGGGCATGGTCGACGATTACATCAACGTCAAGCACGGCGCCAAGGCGGAATACGCGCATCCGTTGCTGGTGCCGATTTTAAAGCCCACCAACGGCGTTATTTTGTACCAGGAACAGGTGATGCAAATTGCCCGCGAAATGGCGCTATACACGCTGGGCGGGGCGGACATGCTGCGCCGGGCGATGGGTAAGAAAAAGCCGGAGGAAATGGCCAAGGAGCGGGACAAATTTACCGCCGGCGCCATAGAGAATCAGGTCGATGAAAGAATCGCCACGTACGTGTTCGATTTGATGGAAAAATTTGCCGGTTACGGTTTCAATAAATCGCATTCCGCCGCGTACGCGCTGGTCGCCTACCAAACCGCCTGGCTGAAAGCCCATTATCGGCCCGAGTTTATGGCGGCGGTGTTGTCTGCCGATATGGACAACACCGATAAGGTGGTGATATTGATTGAAGAATGCAGGCAGATGAAGCTGGAAATTCTTCCGCCCACCATCAATGTATCCAAATACAAATTCACCGTTAACGATGAAGGTCATATCGTTTACGGTTTGGGCGCGCTGAAGGGTGTGGGCGAGGCGGCCATCGAAGAAATGCTGATAGAGCGGAAAGAACATGGGCTATTTTCCAGCTTGTACGATTTATGCAAACGGGTCGATTTGCGCAAATTCAACCGGCGGGTGTTGGAGGCGTTGATACGCGCCGGGGCTTTCGACGAATTCGATCAGAATCGGGCAGGGCATTTGGCGGAGTTGCCGACGGTATTAAAAGTCGCCGAGCAGCACGGAAAAATGGCGCAAACAGGTCAGAACGATTTGTTCGGTCTGGCGGTTAATGCCGAAAATATCGATGATGTACATGCTTATTCCACGGTAGTTGAGCCGTGGTCGGAAAATGAACGGCTGAATGCGGAAAAACTGGTTCTGGGTTTGTTTTTGACCGGGCATCCGATAAACCAATACGAGGCTGAATTAAGACAGTTTACCCACGGAACTATAGAGTCGCTGTTGGCCAATGTGGAGCGCTCCAAAAGCAGAAAAATGGAAGCGCGAACGGCCGGTTTGGTTGTCGAAGTACGTACCCGGCAGACCAAGAGCGGTAAAACCATGGGATTTGCGACGATTGATGACCGAACCGGCAGGCTTGAAATTGCGGCTTTTGGCGATGTCTACGAAAAATACCGGAGCATTTTTTCTCGCGATAGCCTGTTGATTGCCGAAGGAGCATTGGGTGTTGACGATTATTTGGGCACGCTACGCTTAACAGTCGAGAAACTGTACAGCATGGAGCAGGGCAGGGAGGTTTTTGCTAGAGGGATTCAATTAGTGTGGAATGCGGCGGGCAACGAGCATGAAGACCATGGCTTTGTTACCAGGCTGATGGCTGCTCTGGAGCCTTTTAAGGGGGGGGGCTGTCCTGTAAGTATTACTTATACATCAACGGTTGCCAAAGCTAATCTACAGTTGGGTGATGCGTGGCGCGTCCATCCTACCGATGAATTGGTTGCGCGATTGAAAGCGTTGTCGGGGAGCGAGTCTGTAGAAGTTAGGTACAGGTGAGTATAAAGGCGAAAGGGTGGGGTACTCTTCGGCTCGTTCCCACGCTCCTGCGTCACTGCCATTAAGTTAAGGCAGAATAATGATTGTGGGGGCGACTTTAGTCGCCCAGTCAGCAAGCAACAGACTGCTTAATCGGCGACTAAAGTCGCCGCCACATCAGTCATTATTTTGTCATATCGCTTAACTCAGCTCATTCCCACGCGGGAGCGTGGGAATGAGAAATGCTCCTGCGTGGGAATGAGAAAATTTTTTGACTACCTACTTAGCATTGCCCACCAACCGCTCCAATCTTCGGTTTGTTATTCCGTTTCTTGTTTTACTACTTCAGCCTGTTTTGGCGCGGGTTCAACAACCGGCTTTGGCGCTGGAGTCGGTTCAGCAATAGGCGCCGGTCTTGGCGTACCTGATCCCTGATTGTCGTTGCTAACCTGGCTAGGGGCATTGGTCTGAGGTTCCGGGCGTTCGGTTCTTTCCGCTCTTTCTGCAAAGTCATTGTCATAAGAACGGACTTGAGCCGGACGCGACTCGTCGTTGCTTACGCTGGACGACGCGTCATTTGTGGAATTTGAATCGCCATCTGTTTCAGGTTTTTTGTAGTTGGGATTACGCGGTCTTCTCCTATTCGGCCCTCTTCTGGTGTTGTTTCTTTTGGGTTGATCTCCAGTAGTGACGGCAGCAGGAGAAACAAGTTCCGGTGCAGTCGAAATACCCTCGACAACCTCAACAGCTTCGCTTTTAACTTGTTCGGTTTTTGGCGCAGGCAGATTGGCCGGGTCGAGATTGCGTTTTACGTTCCTGCCTTGACCGCGCGGAGCACGATTAGTACGCGGTTCGTCCGGATTTTGTTCCGGTTTTTGTTTGGGGGCTTGCCGTTGTTCAGGCGCTTGAACTTGCTCTGATTTTGGGTTTTGATCGCGTCCTTGTCCGCGTCCACGCCCGCGTCCGCGCCCTCTTTCCTGGGTTTGCCCCTGGCCTTGTCTGTTGCCCCTGTTTTTGTTCTGTTGACCCTCGTCAACCGGTTTGATTCTTTCAGTGGTTTGAACGGCTGCCGTTACCTTTGCTTTAGGCTCTGTACTGGCGCTGGGGCCTACAAGTTTTTGCCAGAAGCGTTGGATCAGGCTGGCCGATTCGTTTTTGCTTTGCACCGGCGCCGGAGAATCGTGCAGGAATTCTTTGACTGCCGCTTTTGCAGTGCTCGGTTTTACTTGCTGGGCAAATTCGGGGATAGTGATGTCTTCTGCTTTTATCTGTAAGTAGCTGGCTTTGCCGTCGCCGGACTCTTTTTCCTTGATGCGCTCAATGTCATAAGCCGGTGTTTCCAAATGCTTGCTGGGCAGGATCACAATGCCGACTTTCAGCCTGTGTTCAATTTGCTCGATGGCGCTGCGTTTCTCATTCAATAGAAAAGTGGCGCACTCAATGGGCAAGTGAGCAATCACTTTTTCCGTGCCTTTCTTCATCGCTTCTTCTTCAAGAATACGCAGTACGGAAAGTGCAACCGATTCTACGTTGCGAATCGTACCCTGACCTTTGCAACGCGGGCATGGCAGCTGAGTAGAATCGCCCAGCGATGGACGCATCCGTTGTCTGGACATTTCCAGTAGCCCGAAACGCGAGATGCGGCTGGTCTGGATGCGGGCTCGGTCGATTTTTAGTGCGTCGCGCAGTTGATTTTCAACGGTTTTCTGGTTCTTATTGGACATCATGTCGATGAAGTCGATAACAAACAGGCCGCCTAAGTCACGCAGTCTCAACTGGCGGGCAATTTCATCTGCCGCTTCCAGGTTGGTATTTAGCGCGGTTTCTTCAATGTCGCTGCCTTTGGTGGCGCGCGCCGAATTGATGTCGATTGAGGTTAACGCTTCGGTATGATCGATAACCAGCGAGCCGCCGGACGGTAAGGAAACTTCCCGACCATAAGCCACTTCAATTTGGGATTCAATCTGGTAACGGTTAAACAAAGGGACGGCATCTTGATACAGTTTTGCCTTGGGCAAAAAGTGCGGCATGACTTGTTTTAAGAAATTCTGCACCAGGATGAAGGATTCTTCATTGTCGATCAAAATCTCGTCAATATTGCCGCGCAAGTGGTCGCGCAAGGCTCTGATGATCACGTTGCTTTCCTGAAAGACCAGGAATGGCGCTGAATTTTCGCTTGAAGAGCGCTCTATAGCTTCCCAGAGTTGCAGTAAATAATTTAAGTCCCATTGCAATTCTTCGGCATTTTTGCCGCATCCGGCCGTTCTAACAATGAGTCCCATGCTTTCAGGAATCTCAAGCGCTTCCATGACTTCACGCAGATCGCTACGGGTTTCGCCCTCGATGCGCCGCGAAATTCCGCCTGCTTTCGGGTTGTTGGGCATCAACACCAAATAGGTGCCGGCCAAGCTGATATAGGTGGTTAAAGCTGCGCCTTTATTGCCGCGTTCTTCTTTTTCAATCTGAACAACGATTTCCTGACCTTCTTTAATCAGGTCTTTGATGGCGGGACGGCGACCATCATTTTCGACGCCGACTTGCAGGTTACGGTAGAGCGGAGAGATTTCTTTGAAAGGTAAAAAGCCGTGTTTTTCAGCGCCGTAGTTGACAAAGGCGGCTTCTAAGCTGGGTTCTACGTGGGTAACTATCCCTTTGTAAATGTTGGACTTTTTTTGTTCTTTCGAAGGTACTTCTATGTCAAAATCATACAGTTTTTGACCGTCTACCAAAGCGACTCGCAGTTCTTCCGGCTGCGTAGCGTTGATAAGCATTCTTTTCATTCAATATTCCTTGTTGTTTCCTGCTCCACGGTCAGATTTTACTGAACAGACTGGTTTGGGTAATCGTGTTTGTGTAGGGCGGGCGATTAAAGCCGCTCCTACATAACTTAGTTTTTTTACGGTTTTAATATTCCGTTTCTGCGTGTTGTAATGGGTATCCCGGTCTTCACTTAGGTGAAGACCGCGGATAGTTGCACGGACAGAGTCTAAGCAAATAAATATTCTTTTTTCAGTCTTGGTTGTAAATTCCGTCTTAAACAGGCGTTATAAATCGTTCGTCTAGGGTCGAACGATGAACCCGAAAATCTTACAATGATGAGTCAGCGTGGTTAGTAAACGCTATGTTAATCATCATCGAGTAGTGCTCCAAGGCAGTTTTGTTAGTGAAACCGCAGAGCAATAGTATGTTTTTAGTATTAAAAACTTGCTTAATATAGCAATCTTATCGCTATACATCAATTTAAAGAATCAATTATAACGAGATACTGGTATTATTTGCACTATGAATAGTGAAGAAAAAAGCGTAACACCCAAAGTCCAACTGGTCGAAATTACCGAAGATATGTGCGATCAACGTTTGGATAATTTTTTAATTTCCCGCTTGAAGGGCGTGCCTAAAAGCCGAATTTACCGGATCGTTCGTAAAGGTGAAGTGAGGGTCAATAAAGGCCGCGTCGATGTTAAATACCGTCTGCTTGCAGGCGATATAGTCAGGATTCCTCCGGTTAGAGTGGCCGAACGCAGCGAAGAATCTTATGTTCCGCAAGGTTTGCAAGCCGCATTGGAACAGGGCATTTTGTTTGAGGATGAAGGTTTCCTGATCGTTAACAAACCGGCCGGTTTTGCGGTGCACGGCGGTAGCGGCGTGAGTTCCGGCATTATCGAGGGGCTGCGCCTGATAAGACCCGAAGCCCATTTTTTAGAGTTGGTGCATCGACTCGATAAAGATACCTCCGGCTGCCTGATGATTGCTAAAAAACGCAGCGCGCTGAAACTGCTGCATGAGCTGTTTCGAGACAATCATATTCATAAGACCTATCTGGCTTTGCTGGCCGGGCAATGGGCGAGGAAAAAACTGGTGGTCACAGCGCCCTTGCTAAAAAATGTCAGCAAAGGCGGCGAACGCATGGTAGTCATCAGTCAAGCCGGCAAGGAGGCCGAGACGCTGTTTCGGCGCTTGAAAACATTTAGCGATTCGACGTTGGTCGAGGCCTCGCCAAAAACCGGACGTACTCATCAAATCCGCGTACATGCCGCCAGTCTTGGTCATCCCATCGTCGGCGACGACCGTTACGGACGGGATGACATTAATCGTGGATTTAAAAACCGAGGCTACAAACGCATGTTCCTGCATGCGGAAAAGTTAAAATTTCAGCACCCTGTTACCGGGGTAGCACTAACCATTTTGGCGCCTTTGCCACAGCAACTGGAAGATTTGTTAAGACATGAAGAACAGGTTTGATTTAATCATCTTCGATTGGGACGGCACTTTGATCGATTCGATAGAGTGGATCGTAAACTGCCTGCAAGCGGCGGCAAAACAGTGCGATTGTGCTATTCCCGAGCCCCAGGCGGCAAGAGATGTGATTGGCCTGAGTATTACCAACGCCTGTAGTAAGCTATTTCCCGGCGTCGATCAGCAAACGCTGACGCGATTGACGGCCTGTTACCAGCAAGCTTATTCGTCCAGACAACTGAGCAGGGACGATTTATTTCCCGGCGTTTACGAGATGTTGGTGGAGCTGAAACAAACGGGTTATCGACTGGCTGTTGCTACCGGTAAAACCAGGGCAGGTTTGCAGCAAGCATTACAGGCGACAGATACGGAAGCGTTGTTTTGCATCACCCGTTGTTCCGATGAGACCGCCTCTAAACCGGATCCGCTGATGCTGCATCAGATTATGCAGCATACTAATGCAGCGAATGATCGGAGTTTAATGGTGGGTGATTCCAGCCATGACTTGCAAATGGCGATGAATGCCCGAATATCGTCGATAGCGGTGTCGTGCGGAGCGCATCCGGAAGACATATTGCAACAATACAGTCCGTTGATGTGCTTACAGCAGCCGACGGAATTACTGAATATTATTAGAGGTTAACAAGGTATGGATAATCAGAACAAAGCAGAAGTTATACGCGAATCAGGTTGGGAGCGGGAGGTCATTGAAAAACTGGCGTTGGCCGCAGTCACCGAGCAAACCAGGGCGAGACGGTGGGGGGTTTTTTTTAAGAGCCTGATGTTTGTGTACTTGATCGCCGTGTTCGGTTTAGCCGTGTACCCAAAGTTGAGTAAAGATATTGGCGGTGGCAGCAAGGATCATACCGCCGTTATCGATGTGGTCGGCATGATTGCCGAGGGGCAACCGGCCAATGCAGACAGCATTATTGGAAGCTTGAGAGATGCCGTCAAAGACAAGCACACCAAGGGCATTATCCTGCATGCAAATTCGCCGGGGGGCAGTCCCGTGCAGTCTTCTTATATCTATGACGAGATCAGGAAGATAAAAAAAGAATATCCTAGCCTGCCGATTTATGCGGTGGTCAGCGATATTTGTGCATCAGGTTGCTACTTTGTGGTATCGGCCAGCGACAAAATTTTTGTCAATCCCTCCAGTTTGGTTGGTTCGATAGGTGTATTGATGGATGGTTTCGGTTTTGTCGACGTCATGCAAAAGTTGGGCGTAGAACGCCGCTTGCTCACGGCGGGCGCACATAAAGCCATGCTCGATCCTTTTTCGCCGTCTAAAGAAGATGAAACAAAATATATACAAGGCCTGTTAGATCAAGTGCATCAGCAATTTATCGGCGCGGTTAAAGCCGGTCGCGGCGACCGGCTTAAAGAAACCCCAGACATGTTTTCAGGCTTGGTTTGGACGGGTGAAGAAAGCGTGAAGCAGGGCATAGTTGACGGGGTTGGCAACCAGGATTACGTTGCCAAAGAGTTGATTGGAACAGATAAACTGGTTGACTTTAGCAGGCAGGAACATTTTCTGGATAAAATTGCAGGCAAGTTGGGCGCATCTTTCGGGCAAGCCATCGGCAGCATGGCTCAGGATTTGTCGTTACGTTAATGTTCAGTGCCGATTCAGGGTGAGGGGTTAAAATGCTTTTTACTCGGTAATCGAACGCAGATGACGCTGATATTTATGA
Organism: Methylobacter sp.; assembly: GCA_030655535.1. Classification (GTDB taxonomy): domain Bacteria; phylum Pseudomonadota; class Gammaproteobacteria; order Methylococcales; family Methylomonadaceae; genus Methylobacter_A. Next base: position 12,259 of record JAURVK010000021.1, read on the forward strand.
TTGAATAAGATTTTTTGAATTATCCTGGAAAAATCAGTTGATTGCCATTTTGAGGCTATCCGCGTTCATCATAATCATCTGCGTCATCCGCGTTCTATTCTTGTCGTTACGTTGAATAAACATTTTGTGCCCGGATAGCTTGGATTGCCCATGAGAAATTTGCTTAAAGCCGTTGTAGTCGCCTTGATATTTTCCAGTAGCTGTTTTGCAGAAAATAATCTGCTGGCTTATGTCAGTTTGGACGAGGCAACCAAACAAATAATCGAAGGGACCTATAACAAGGTGCTGGGTGCGCAAACAGAATTCATCAATGGCAAAGAAGTTCATATCATTAAAGTACTTACACCGGATGGTCGTATCCGGTATTACAAAATTGACGCCCAAAGCGGTCAATTAGTCAGTTAACCTCGGCAGACGAAAAACATGCGTATTCTGGTTGTTGAAGATGAAATAAAGCTCTGCGAACAGATTCAGCAGTTCTTTGCCGATAAAGGTTTTGCCGTTGATACCGCAAATACCGGTCGTGACGGTTATTACATGGGCAAGGAATATCCGATTGATGCGGCGGTGATCGACATCGGACTGCCCGATTTTTCCGGCATTGAATTGATTAGGCGCTTACGTAAAGACAACGTCATAATCCCCATTCTGATTTTAACCGCCCGCAGCCGTTGGCAGGAAAAAGTAGAAGGACTGGAAGCGGGCGCGGATGATTATCTGGTCAAACCTTTTCATTATGAAGAGTTGCTGGCCAGGATTAACGCCTTGATACGGCGCTCAGCCGGGGCGGCTCATCCGGTACTAAGCCATGACAATATTGAATTGGATACTGTGGCTCAGGAAGTCACCGTGTCCGGCGCCAAACTGGAATTAACCGCTTACGAATACAAGGTGTTGGAGTATCTGATGTTTCGTAAGGGCGAAGTTATTTCAAAATCCGTGTTGACTGCACATATCTATGACGAAGACTTTGAACGCGACAGCAATGTACTTGAGGTTTTTATCGGTCGCTTGAGAAAGAAGCTCGATCCCGACGGTACACGTAAACCGATTGAAACCTTGCGTGGACGGGGTTATATCATTCATGGCCAGCGCGATTGATTTGATACTCAAATCTGAATGCAAGTCAAATCATTAACCTTTCGATTGTTGGTTTCCGCAGGCCTTGTGCTTGCCGCATTTTTCGCCTTGGCTTCGGTGGTGCTTGAACAGGGCTTTCGAAAGAGTGCCGAACAAGCCTTGAAAGAAAAGCTGCAGGTTCATGTGTACTCGCTGTTATCGTCCGCCGAGCTTAAAAACTTCGGCGATTTAAGTATGCCGACTTACTTGCCGGAGCCGCGCTTTGCAACTCCAGGTTCCGGCCTATACGGCTTTATACACTTGGTAAATAAAAATCTGATCTGGCGTTCGCCATCGGCTATCGGCCTCAATGTCATTCCTCCTCCGGAACTCATCGCCGGAAATTTTGAATTTTTGTTAACCGAACAGGGTCGTTACACACTGCATTACGCCGTCATCTGGAAAAATATGATCGGTGATGAGCGCGAATATATCTTTACCGTGACTGAAGACGCTCAGTTTGTCAGTAATGAGGTGGAGCGGTTTAGAAAAACCTTAAGGGTCTGGTTGCTGGCATTAGGCGTGGTTTTGATGTTTATTCAGCTGGCCTTATTGCGCTGGGGATTGAAGCCTTTGCGGGTTATCGTAAAAGATCTTGAGGCGATAGAAAAAGGGCGAAAAATCCATTTAGACGGAGACTATGCAACGGAACTGGAAGGTCTTGCCGGAAATCTTAACGCCTTCATCAACAGCGAACGGGCGCATCTGAAGCGTTATCGTAATGCCTTGGCGGACTTGGCGCACAGTCTGAAAACGCCGCTGTCGATATTGCGCGGTTGTACCGAGTCTTTCAGCGTTAATAAGGAGACGGTAAAAGAACAAATTTTCCGTATGGATGAAATCGTCGAATATCAATTACAGCGGGCGGCGGCCAAGGGCGAGTATAAAGCCACCGGAACCGTCGATTTATCGGTGATCATAAAAAAAATAAGCGCATCGCTGGCTAAGGTTTATATCGATAAAAACATAATATTCGATATGGCTGTGTTGGAACAAAGTCCGGTTTGTTATGAAGAAGGCGATTTGTATGAAATAGCCGGGAATCTGATGGATAACGCCTGCAAGTGGTGTAAGCACACAGTAAAAATCAGCAGCATCTCCCTGAATCAACGTAAAGGCAGACGGAATTATGCCGTATTGTTACAGATTGAAGACGACGGCCCCGGAATCCCTGATGGAAAACTGGCTGAAATCTTAAAAAGAGGTGTCAGAGCCGATGAAAATATCCATGGGCACGGTATCGGCATGGCCGTCGTTTATGAATTAGTCGGGCTGTTGGGCGGCGTGTTGGAAGGCAAAAAGAGCGAAATGCTGGGCGGAATGAAATGGAATGTTTATTTGCCTTGATGGCTGTATTTTTTAACGGTCAACTTAATCCGGGGCAATCCTTTAAAATTTGATGACGCTGATGTTATGTCGATGTGGGAGCGCGATGGGGGGCATCGCTCCCACAAGGAGCTCAACTATCCTTTTATGACACTTGCTTCAATATCCCCATCCCATTAGGCTTTTTAACCACTTGCAGTTGGGCTTTAAAGCGTTTTTGGATGCCTTCAACATGAGAAATAACGCCGACGGTTTTGCCGTGGGTTTGCAAGCTTTCCAAGGTGCTGATAACCGTGTATAGCGTTTCGGCGTCCAGGCTACCAAAGCCTTCATCGAGAAATAACGAATCCACCGACTTGCCGTTATTGGCCAGTTCCGAAAGTCCCAGCGCCAGCGACAAACTCACCACAAAACTCTCGCCGCCGGATAAGGTTTTGGGCAGTCGTCGTGCATTGCCCTGATAAGTATCCTCGATTTCCAATGCCAAGCCTTGTTCGCTGGGTATTTGCCGCAGATAATAACGGCCGCTGATTTTTTCCAGCACGGCATTGGTTTGGGATAATAGCTGATCGGCTACCCGTTTTTGAACCCGACGACGAAAAACCACGCCGCTTTCCTCGGCAATTTGAGCGGCCTCGGCGTTGCGCAGTCGGGCGATTTCTTGTTGATCCTGCCATTGTGCCAGTATCGCATCGGCCTTTTGTTTAAGTTGGTTTTGCTCTTTCAACAGCCGCTCCAGACGTTGCGCTTCCAGATTGGCTATCTCCAGTTGCTCTCTTACGCTCTTTAGTTGGGCATCCAGTTGTTCAGTGCTTACTTCAGTTACCATGGACGTATCTTCAGCGCCCAACTCAAGCCGGCTATTTTCCAGCTCTACGGTTCTTGCGTCGATTTCCTGTTCCAGTTCTGCCAGATGCCGTTCAAGTTCCGGCTGGTGTTGCAGCAGCTCCAATATTTCAGTCAGTTCATGCAGGCTGGTAAATTGCGTTCCCTGTATTTTGTCTTGCAAGGCCTGCTTCAACACGCCGAGCTCGGTTTCCTGACCGGCAATAAGTTGCTCCTTGTCGGCAATCAGTTTTTGTTTTTCAATCAATGCCAAATGCAGGCCGACGATTTCTTCGGATTGTAATTGATGGCTGTTATGCTCGAGTTTTTCATGGCATGCCGTTATTTCAACCTGGCAATGAGCCGCTTTTGCTTTCAATGCTACCAGTTCGTCTGTTAAGCTTTTGTGACGTAAAGCATAGCCTTGATAATCCTGCCTCCGCGCATTCAGTCGGTCAAACAAGGCATCCTCTTTACCCTTAGCTGGCATTTTCTCGCCCAACAAGGCCAATTGTGCAAGCACTTGTCCGGTCAGTTGTTGTTCTTCCTGTTGGCGGGCAGCCAATACGGTATCGTAATCGATTTCTTCCTGCGGACGCTCCCGCCATTCGGCAGTCAGTTGCTGAGTATTTAGCTGCAAACGTTCAACGGTAGCTTCGCCTTTTGCGATCAAGGCTTTTAATTGTTCGATACCGGCCAGTTTTTTTCGATAGCTGGCGATCACGTTGGTAACGGTTGTTAATTCGCTTATTTCAGTCGTTAACAGGCGCTTTACCAAGCGCAATTCAGTGATGCTGAGATCTTCACTTGCCGTATTCAGTCGGTTGCTCAAGGTTAACCATTGGGATCTGATCTTCAGCAGTTCCGTCTGATTAGCCTGATTTTTTTCGACCTGTTTTTGCGTTATTTTAATCTGCTGAGCGAGTTTGCCGCTAGCTAATGTTAAGGTCTTTAATTTGGCCTTCTGATCGGTCAAAGCCTGTTGAGAATTGGTTTCTTTCGGAGGATGCTTGGCATAGGGATGCTCCAAAGCACCGCATAAAAAACAAGGTTCGCCATCGCCTAGATACTGCCGGTCTGAAGCCATTTTTTTAAGCAAGGCTTCACGAAAAACCGCCGTTTCCAACGTGAGTCTAATATTGTCTTCCCGGCTTATTTCCTGTTTTAACGCGACAAGCTCGGATTCCAGTTCCTCTATGTCATGATTCGGCTGCTCTTTACGACCAAATATGCCAAAAAAACTGAAGCCGCTTTGAGACAGTTTTTGATTAGTCACGGTCAGATTATAGAATTCCTGGAAATCCTTAACCCGCTCTTGCTGATCTTGCTGAAATTCCTCAAGTTCAGCCAGATTTTTGCCTTGCGCCAGTTCGTCCAGCGCCTTTTCTGCCAGCGGCAACTGGCGTGTTAATTCGGCAATCCTTTTATTTTCCTGTGCGATGGCAGATTGGTTATTTTTTAACGATGAGCTAGTGTTTTTGGACCACCTGATGAATGCTTTTTGTTTTTCTTTCAACTCAACCAGTTCGGCACGGAGGTTTTTTAGTCGGCTTGTTTCGGGGAAGTTTGCCAGCAAAGATTCGTCTGCGGCATGATCTTCCAGCCATTTTGACACGGTACCGAGAACCGATGTTTTTTCATCAATCTGAATGCCTAAAGATTGCCATAAGTCGGATTCCGACTGTTGCTGCGCACTAAGTTGACCGATCTGGGTTCTGATGTGGGTTATCGTTTGCCCCTGTTCGGTAATCGATTTATCGGATAAGCCTTCCGGAGCCGATTGATCTGCACCGATGCGCTCTTGTATCTGCTTAAGTTCGTCACGAAAGTCCGTCAGTGTTGCTTTGCCCTGATGAATGTCGTGATTTTTTTCCTTAATTAGCAGAGCATCATCTTTAAAGAGCAACGCGTCTTGAGCCGTAGCCAGTTGAGTCAGTTGTTGCCGCTCATTTTCGGCCAGTGTTTTGGTTTTCTGCAGGTTTTGTTCCTGATCGGCAATCCGGCTTTGCAGGGCTAACACATTTTTCAGTGAGGCTTGCTGCTGCTTCAGCTTGTTTTGCTGTTCTCGTAACTCCGACGTTTGGTCGATAAAATCGGCCAAATCGTGTTCGCAGGCCTCTAGCTTTTCGGGTTCCATGATCGGTATAATCGACAAATCCTGGGTTAAATGGTTCAGGCGCTGTTGTGCATCGGCGGCTTTTTTATTCGCTTCTTTTTTATAGTCGGAATAAATGTCGGCGCTGATGATTTTTTCCAGAATATCCATGCGCTCACTGTCCAGCGCATTCAGGAATGCGGCAAAATCGCCCTGAGCCAACAGTATCGAACGGGTAAAGTTACGAAAATTCATGCCGGTAATCTCGATGATCCGCGCGCAAACCTGCTGGGATGTAGTCGCCAGAACTTGGTCGTCGCTTAAACGGATCAACTTCATTTCAGGCGGCATTAACTCGCCCTCGGGATTCGCATCCTGCCGTTGCGCATGCCAACTGGACCGGTATTTCACCTGGTCCAAAACGAATTCAATCTCCGAGTAACACTCAGCCGTGTGTTGGGTCATCACATGTTCGGCAGGGCGACCGAAACGAAAAGTCTCGCCATACAAGCCCAGCGTAATCGCATCTAAAACACTGGATTTCCCCGATCCGTTAGGGCCGGTAATGGCAAAAACACCTGTATCTGAAAAAGGCGCTTGTTCAAAATCGATCCGGCTCTCGCCTTCCAATGAGTTGATATTTTTAAAATGGATGTTGAGTATTTTCATTGGCTGAGACGACTTTGCTTGGTAACGGCTGGGAATTTTTGAATGAAGCATTATAACGCTGTCTGATGATTTTTTCTCAACCTATAAAATTAGGGGGCGCCGGGTAGAAAATATAATAAATAAAACGCATAGTTATATAGAAATATTTAAAAAAAACAGATAAAAATTAGGACTGTTAAAATCTTGAAATTGAAATATTCATTGAGTTGGCAGGCGAGTACACGCATCGAGAAATGTCTACAGAGGTTTCAGCGCTCCATTCACCATGATTTTTCCGACTAAAATAAAACATCTGCTAAAATGATAAAAGGAGGAAACTTAATGCTGAAAAAAACTTTACGCTGGTTGCTGACCTTGATTTACAAGGTTGAAGTCAAAGGCCTGGACAACTACAAAAAGGCCGGAAAACGTGTGCTGATTATATCCAATCACACTTCCTTTCTGGATCCGTTACTGCTGGGCGTATTTTTACCCGATGACATCACTTTTGCGATCAATACCCAGATTTCCGAGCGCTGGTGGTTAAAGCCTTTTCTGAGGTTATCCCGCGTATTTCCAATGGATCCGACTCATCCTATATCGTTGAAGGATTTGATTCATCATTTGCAGGCAGACACCCGCACCGTTATTTTCCCTGAAGGCCGCATTACGGTGACCGGTTCGTTAATGAAAATTTACGACGGCACCGGTATGGTCGCCGACAAATCCGAAGCAGCCATACTGCCGGTACGTATCGAGGGTGCAGAATATACGCATTTTTCCAAGCTGCGTAATATTGTCCGCTTACGTTTATTTCCCAAAATCACCATTCAGATTCTGCCGCACACCTTTGTTTCCCCACCTCCGGAATTAAGAGGCAAAAACCGCCGTAAATACAGCGGACACATTTTGGCGGATATTATGACTGAAATGATGTTTGCCACCAGTCATTACCGGCAAACCATTTTCGCCAGCCTGCTTGAAGCGCGCAAAATACACGGCGGCAAACATATCGTTGCCAAAGACCTGGAGCGTATTTCGTTATCCTATGATAATTTAATTACCCGCACCATTGCGATCGGCAACGCCTTAAAGAAGATTACGGCCGCCTCGGAAAATGTCGGGATTTTTCTGCCCAATTCGACCAAAACGCTGTCGGTCGTTCTGGGTTTGCAACTTTATGGCCGGGTACCGGCCATGTTGAATTATTCAACCGGTTCAGCCGGTATGGTTTCCGCTTGCAACACGGCACAAGTCAAAACCGTTTTAACTTCCCGCCGCTTTATAGAGTTGGGCAAGTTAACCGGAGAGGCCGAGCACTTGGGCGAACAGGTTAAACTGGTTTATCTGGAAGACTTGGCTGAGCGCCTGTCTAAATTGGACAAATTCCAGGCGCTGGTGCAAGGCAAAACCGCCAATATCTGGTACAAACACACCCAATACAACCCCGACAGTCCGGCGGTGGTTTTATTTACCTCCGGTTCTGAAGGTACGCCCAAAGGCGTGGTGCTGTCCCACGCCAACATCCTGTCCAACCTTAAACAACTGGAAGCCCGGATTAATTTCACTGCCCAGGATGTGGTGCTGAACTTTCTGCCGATGTTTCATTCTTTCGGCTTTACCGTCGGCACCATGCTGCCGATATTGCACGGTATGACCACGTTCTTTTATCCGACTCCGCTGCATTATGCGGTCATTCCCGAAATCGCTTATGAAATCAGCGCGACGATCATGTTCGGCACCAATACTTTCTTAGCCGGTTATGCTAAAAAAGCCCACGCCTATGATTTTTTCAATATGCGTTATGTGGTTGCCGGTGCTGAAAAGTTGCAGGAAACTACCCGCCAAGTTTGGGCGGATAAATTCGGCATACGCATACTGGAAGGTTATGGCGCTACCGAAACGACGCCCATCACCTCTGTCAATACGCCGATGGACTTTAAAGCCGGCACCGTGGGCCGGTTTATGCCGTCTATGGACTACAGACTGGAACCTGTCGAAGGTATCGAAGAGGCGGGCAGGCTACACGTTCGCGGGCCCAATATCATGGTCGGATATTTGCTGGCCGATAACCCGGGCAAACTGATCCCGCCCCAATCAATCTATGGCGAAGGTTGGTATGACACCGGCGATATTGTCAATGTCGATAACGACGGTTTCATCAGCATACGCGGGCGCAGCAAGCGTTTTGCCAAAATCAGCGGCGAGATGGTCTCGTTAACCGCAGTCGAACAGTTGGCTTCCAATGCCTGGCCGGATGCGCATCACGCTGCAATCAGTCTGCCGGATGCAAAAAAAGGCGAACAGATTATTCTGTTCACCACCCAAAAAGATGCGACTGTCGCTGACTTGGCAACTGCCTCAATAGGCGTTGCCCCTATCGGCCTGCCCAAGAAAATTTTGATCGTTGATGCCATTCCGGTGATGGCGACCGGTAAAACCAATTACCTGGCGGTTACGGAATTGGCAGCCGGTAAAATATAAAATAGGCGAAAGGCGAAAGGCGAAAGGCGAAAGGCGAAAGGCTAAAAGCTAAAAGCTAAAAGCTAAAAGCTAAAAGCTAAAAGCTAAAAGCTAAAAGCTAAAAGCTAAAAGCTAAA
>JAURVK010000026.1 GCA_030655535.1 Methylobacter sp.
AGGGGCGTGAGCAGGAGCGGAAGCTTCGCCTGCAGGACGTAGGTAAGGGCCGTGAGCAGGAGCGGAAGCTTCGCCTACAGGACGTAGGCGAGGGGCGTGAGCAGGAGCGGAAGCTTCGCCTGCAGGACGTAGGCGAGGGGCGTGAGCAGGAGCGGAAGCTTCGCCAGCTATTGCCCCGGTCGATAGGCACAGTAAAAATACGGCAGATACCGAATATTTTTTGCCGGACAACGTGCTTGGACGACGCTTAAAATAGATATTTGTTAAGATCATATGTTTTTTCCGGTATTTAAGTTGCGCTATGGCAGTTGCTGCTCTTTTATTTGCTGCTGTTTGCCCGCTATCAGAATTCGTGCCAGTCTACGCAGTCCATCGGATGAAATATCCAGGCCGAACGGTGCGCCCAGTTTTTCAAGTTCGTAAATGACATCGGTTGCCGCGATAAAGGTTATATAGCGTAAGCCCTGTATACCGGGCAATTCTTTGGCGATGGTTTTTAATGCCGGAGCCAGACGCTCCCAGGTATCGGCAAAAAATACCCGCACCGGATCGGCGCTATCCGCATCATGGTTTTGTAAGCCTGCCTGAAAGGCCGTACGGGAATCCATCAAAATTCCCATCAGGGTTTCACGCAGTTCCGGTGATTGGGTATCGCGGCTTGCCTGTTCGATAGTTGAGCTCAAAAACACATCCCATTGCTGCCAGGCGGATTGCCATTGTTTTTGTTCGGACTCGCTAAAGGCAGCGGCAGGCTTGGCAATAACTCTTTTGGCGGGGGCATTAAAATCGAGCTTAATGCCGATGCCATTGTTTCCGGCAGTAATACTGTTGAATTTGAGCGACTTGAGTATCTCTTTGACTTCTGCCGCATTATCCTTGGGTAAAAAATGCGCCAGCGTTCGTTCAATATTACCACGGGATTGGTTTAAATCAATTTTTACGGAGGCAAGCTTGGGTTCGGCAACGCGTTTGATCAACTCCTGAAGTTTGTTGATGGTCAGATGATGTCCGTCACGATCATAAGCGGTCACGCGGGTGATCGGAAAACTCAGCACCGAATGAGCTGAATCGAGCGTCGGCTGCTGAAATGTTTCCAGTATTCCGGTCCATTCCAAAACCGTTAGGCATTGTCCGCCCAGGCCGGTTCCGAAGCGTGCCTGAACTTGGTTTAACAGCTGGATTTGGCCGTTTTTGCCGTTAATCTCAGGATTGGACAGTCTTAAATAACTGCATCCTTGCTGGTCATTCCACAGTTCGGCAGTCGTATTTTTTCCGGTATACAGCTGGGAGACCAATACTTTTTTAATCAGACTGTAATCAATTTGCACGGGAACGCTGAGTTGATCGGCTGCGCCGTTTCTTGCAAACAGCAGCAATAGGCCGAAAACGGTCGTTATGAAACTTTTAGGCATAAATTTTCTCCGGTAGGTCTATTGGCTTACAGTTATGGCTTGCGGAACTGAAACAGGTTCCGGCTGTTTCTTTAGGGAAGATCTGTTTTGGAAATTAAGTTCATATTATCATGGAATTTATTTCGTCCCGCTACATCGCAGTGCACGGCTGAACCCGGCCTTGACGCTCGCGCCTTGCGTGTTTAGCTGTATCCATCATAAAATGCCGCTTTTTGTTATTCTTTTTGGGGATAGGTAATGTCAGATACAATTTGGTTCAGAACCGGCGAAGCGACGGTGTTTTCCAGCAATGGACAAGGCACGGACGCGATGCCGGAAATATTGATAGGCAGCGTAAAAGGCCCGGCCGGCAATGCTTTTGCCAATCTGATGGGACAAACCGAAGGTCATACTAGAATGTTCGCGATTCGAGCCTGCAATCAGCAAGTGAAGCCTGCGACGATCATGGTGCCTAAAGTCACGATCAAATCGACTGCCTATGTGGAATTATTTGGCGGTCCCGTGCAGTCTGCGGTCGCGGATGCGGTTCTGGATAGCGTGATCGCCGGTGTGATTCCTGCCGATCAGGCTAACGATTTGTGCATCATTGCGATGCTCTGGATTGCGCCCGAATGCGCCACCAACCCTGATCTGGATCGTAAAGATTTATATCGCACCAACTATGAAGCGATGAAGCTGGCTATTTCCCGCGCAATGAGCAATTCACCCGGCATTGAAGAGTTAATCGCCAATCGGCACAAAATTGTCCATGAAATGTACGATCCTGAAACCGGCGAGTCTCAGTGGTAAGGAAAAAACAGCTTCGTGGTCGGATTAAGTTAAGCCGTATGGGGCGAGCGGCCTCATTGAGCTTTTATGAGCGCTTATTATAAGCGAACCCTATAATATTCACGCCTTTTGTGGATGACAAAGATAGTTATCATGAGTCTATTAATTAAATACCTTTCGCTGTGTTGGTTCAGAAATAACCCTGCCGACTTTGTTCCCACAAAATCGTTTATGTGGAAAACAGTAGCGTTCTACCTGGTTTCAGGGATTATTGTTGAAAGCCTGATTGCCGATCCTGCCGACGGGACGCTGGAAGTTTCGCTGCGAGCTGTGATGGCTTTTTCATCGATCGCCACCTTATTGCTGATTCTCAGAAAATGGCCGTATTTTAATCAGCTGTTCACGGCTATTTTTGTCTGTGAAAACTTTATTATGGCATTGGCGATTTTGACCGAAGCGCTGTATTTTTTGATGGTAATTAAGCAGGTAGAATACTCGGAAGAAATATCAATCGGTATAGGCGTAATGCTGCTTTGTTGGTATTTAGCGATAGTCAGCTATATTTTACGACAATTTTTTTCGTACAAAACAAGCGTTAGCGTTATTTTAGCGATTAGCTATTTTGTTTTAACCTACGGCATTCCGATGCTGTTTATGGATATTTAAAAAACTAATCAGCCGAACTACCAGCTAAACTGGGGCAGTTGAGACTATTGTGGGAGCGATGCCATCATCGCGACGAGGGCGTCGCTCCCACAATGATATAACATCAGTGCCATCAAACTTTAACGGGTTGTCCCAGCTTAAATAGAAGCCCACTATGTGTCTTCCCCCTGTTTTTTCGCAGCCTTTATCGCCAATTGCAGCTCCAGGCGTTGTTTTTCAAGTGCGAGCAATTCGATTTCCCGGCGAAGGTAAACATCGGATTCCTTGTTTTTGTTATAGCTTTGTTGCTGCATTTTCAGGCGCTGCTGTTCACGGTGTTTTTGGGACTCGACATCGGCATCGAATTCCAGTTGTTTTTGGCGTTGTTCAAAGGCTATTTGTTGGCTATGGATTTTATCCTTGGATTCTCTCCATCTGGCCTGCTGGAACTCATATTTGGCAATATCGGCTTCCAGATCCTGGGCTTTTAATTGGGCTTGGTGTGCCAATGACGCCATGTGGGTTTGTTGTTCTGCCATTCTCAGGCGGGCTTCTTGTTTTTGCTGTTCCTGGAGATCCGCTTCCAGGGTTATTTCCTTAAGGCTATTATCATGTTTCACTTGTTCGGCATGGAGCCGCCGTTCAATTTCAAACTGTTCCAGTAGCTGTTTTTCTTTTTCTTCAAGCAACAGCTTTTTATTGAATGCATCCTGGGCCTGCTTTAAACGTTCCTGTTCAGCATCGCGATTTAATTGATCTAGCTGTCTTTGTTTATGTTCCAGTTTTTGTTGTTCAATGTCTTGTTCCTGACGAAATAATTCTTCTCTTTTCGCATCATTAACCTCAAAGCTTTTTTTAAGGACGCATAAATAAACATTTTCTTGGGGTAGTTGTACGTCGGGGAAGCCTTCAAACGCGGGCTTTAAGGTGCATAAAGTTTGCGATTGGATATTCTGCAATATCAGCATTTCACTGACCGCCAAAGAAATCTTCTTTTCAATGTCGGTTACGCCTTTTTGTACCCATGATCCATCCGATAAATTAACTAACTCTTTATCGATTAAATTGATCACTAAATCTTCATAGGCGGTTTTTATATGCTCATTAATGTCAGGCAAAATATCCATGTTGCTGAGGGCATATTTCAATGTCGCCTGAAAATGAATGTACAGCTCTACATCAATGGTACAAAAACCGTCGTAAAGCTTGATTTGTTCGGTAACGTGCCAGATTTCAACCGGTAATGGATAAATACGGTGATAAAAGCGCTTAACAAAGCCTTCCGGGCGTAAAAATAGTCTCCAATAAGGGCCGATTTTGGTATGGACAAGCCGGCGGTCGGCATCAAAAACGGGATCCCAAACTTCTGAGATAGCGAGATCATCGCTTGCTAAGGTGCCGTCAATAAACCATTTGTCGATTTCAGTTCTTGGACTATGCATTATCTGCTTGCCTGGCAATGTTGGATTCGGCTTTTAATTGGTTAATCTTATCGCCCATTTTCTCGGCAATCAAGGGATAAAGATTAGGCGCGAATTCGACGGTTTTGTCATCGATTTTTCTTAAGAAACCTCGGCTTAATAACAAGCCTACGGCAAACATTCTTGACCAGTCGGAGTAACGTCTGGCTCGTTCTATTTCGGTTTTCTCTATGGTCATTTCAAGTTCGTCGTTTCTATTGATTCGAAACTCGGTAAATTGTCTTAAGCATTCAAAAACAAGCTCTTCTTCCTCGTCGGTCAATGGGCCGGGAGCCGTGAACTCAAGGCGGTATGACAGTAATACGGTGAAGAAATCAACCATGGCCGCACAAACAAAAGCGAACAATGAAAAATCGGACCACATGGCGGCCGAAGGCTGAACATCGGCGGTAAATTGTTTGTAAGTCATCAATAACGGCGCTTCCGGTAAAGATTGCCCGATATTGCCGGATAACAGGTTGATCTTCAATTGTACGCTCTGGAAGTTCTCCAGCATCGCATAGTAGGCATTTTCAATATTCGACGCGACATCCAGGTCATTGATACTGGCTTGCAGTTTTTGAATGTCTTGGTCTAATGCAGAAAAATCATGATCGAATTTTACCTGTTGCTGTTTTTTCTCTTGGTAAATCTGGTTGTAGTGTTTCCAGAACGGCCCTTCACCTACTTGATGCTTATAGCCTTCGACAATTTGCGGGTGCGTGCCAAAATAGGCCTGAGACACCTCTAGCGAGGCTTTTTCCAGATCGGCACGCTGTTGTTTTAAAACATCGCCTTTAATGACTAAGACACGGTCTACATAGGTTTTTATATCGGTTCTGATTCGATTCAAGCGGTTAATGTGCTGAGTGTCCTGCTCGGAAATTTCATAAAACTTGAAATAAGAGAATGAAATTGAAGCGCTCAGCGCAATTAACAGCGAACAAACCACCGCAAAATAGCGCATCCGGTTGGCTTGCCAATGAATGCCTGCAATTTCCAGCGAACAAATAACAATGATAGATTGGATTGCAATGGTAATAACCAGTGCAATCCACGGGGTAATAAAATGAGACAAGCCGTAGTAGGTGGTAAAACCCGAAGCGACGCTCAACATCAATACAATGGGGATAGTCCATATCCTTAACATGCCGACAAATAAAGTCTGGATACTGTTAATCAAATATCCCACGCCGGAAGCTCTTATTTTTGAGAATTCAGAATTTTTCATTTTAAGGTAGCGGGTTTCAGACTTGTAGCGTTGAGTTGAAGAATGTTTTCATCTTACATTCAAATCCGGTCGGGGTTATCCTCGTTCCCACGCTGGAGCATGGGAACCAGAAAACAGCGGGCAACGTGTAGGGACGGATTTATCCGCCCAAGGCGAATGAATTTGCCCCGACAGTCGACTGCTAATAGATAATTTTTTGATCTTTCAGCGCGCTGTAAATAGTATCAATATCCAATACCTCGGAATCAAAACCAATATCCGCCAGATTGGCGCTGTAATTGACGCATAAACAAATCAGTCCGGCATTTTTAACGGCGACTATCAGCGATGTATTTTGAGTTTCTAAAACGGTCGCTGCATGACCGTTATCGAATAATTTTCGCTCCAGTTGATAGGCGATGTCTTTGGCATTTGAACCAGTCAAAGCAATCGCGGTCGCCGTTTGACTAAAACGTGCGGCCCGTTCTTCGGGGCTGACCGGTTGCAGGTTTTCCTGATCAATGCCGCCGGTAATCATGCCGGCGCCGACCGTGCTGTTGGTCAGGCGGTCTATGATGATGAAGGCGCCGGTGCCTTTATGGGTTTTATAGGGATCGAAAACTATCGGCGCGTTGACTGAAACCGTGCAGGAACCGATCTCATTTAATTGCAGTTCGACAGCATCATGGTGTTCCAGGGTATTGACGTCGATGCGATGATGAATCATGTTGATCGAACCCGATACGCTACGCGTCGCCAGTTTAATAACGTATTGTTTGCCCGGTGTCAGCGCGTTTTCGGCCATCCAGACGATAGTGGCCTTAAATTTGTCGGAGACGGTTGGGGCTGTTTTTTCGGCGCCGATCAGCATATCGCCCCGGCTAATATCGATCTCGTCTTCCAGCGTCAAGGTGACCGCCATCGGCGGAAAAGCCTGTTCCAGCTCTTCGTCATAAGTCACGATAGACTTGATTTTGCTGCTTTTTCCTGAGGGCAGGGCGGTAATCTTGTCGCCTTTTTTGAAAACGCCGGAAGCGACCGTGCCGCAAAAACCGCGAAAATCGAGGTTGGGGCGGTTAACGTACTGCACCGGAAAACGGGCATCGTCAAAATTGCGGTCATTAGCGATTTCGATGCTGTTGAGCGCTTCCATCAACGGTTGGCCTGTAAACCAGGGCATGTGTGCGCTGGGATTAACTACATTGTCGCCGTCCAGCGCCGACATCGGGATAAAGGTGATGTCCTGCAAAGCCAGCGACTTTGTAAAATCCAGATAATCCTGTTTGATTTTTTCAAAGGTGGCTTCGCTGTACTCAACCAGGTCCATCTTATTGATCGCGACGACAATGTGATGAATGCCCAGTAACGAGGCGATAAAGCTGTGCCGCTTGGTCTGGGTTTGCACGCCGTAACGGGCATCGATCAGGATAATCGCCAAATCGCAGGTTGAAGCGCCGGTCGCCATGTTGCGGGTGTACTGTTCGTGTCCCGGGGTGTCGGCAATAATGAACTTGCGTGTGGCGGTAGAAAAATAACGATACGCCACATCAATGGTGATGCCTTGTTCGCGTTCGGCTTGCAGGCCGTCAACCAGCAACGCCAAGTCGATCTTGCCGGCGCCGGTAGTGCCGGATTTGACGCTGTCGGCCTGAACTGCGGCCAGCTGATCTTCATAGATCATTTTGGAGTCGTGCAGCAGACGGCCGATCAGCGTACTTTTGCCGTCATCGACATTGCCGCAGGTTAAAAAGCGCAATAATTCCTTGCGTTCATGTTGCGCCAGATAGGCGTCAATATCGGTGCTGATTAAATCGGATTGGTGGGACATGGGTTAGGTTCAAGGTAAAAGGTTTAAGGTAAAAGGTTCGGTGTTCAAGGCGTGCGGGCTTTGATTAAGCCTGATAGCATTTTTGATATTTCTTCGGCTTCTTGTATCCAGTTTAGTCCGGTTTGTTTGTAAATATAGCCAATTTCTATGCCGATATAAATCTGAGTGCGTAGCTCGCCTGCTGAGCCTTTGGCGTAATAGAAAAATTTGATTGCGTCTTTGTTAGTATTTCGTTCATAACCTTCGGCAATATTGCTAGGTATAGATGACGCACTACGGGTGATTTGGTCTTTAAAGCCAGGGTCTCTGCATGCTTTAAGGGCTTTATAAATATCCACGCACAATCTACATGCGCGTTTCCATACCTCCAAATCCTCAAATCGCATGCTGATTCAATCCTTGAACCTTGAACTCTTGCCCCTTTTACCTGCTCTTAAAAATACCCTTCGCGTTTCTTTTGCTCCATAGACCCGGATTGATCGTGGTCTATCAAGCGTCCCTGACGTTCGGAGGTTGTGGTCAACAGCATTTCCTGAATGATTTCCGGCAGCGTCGTTGCAGTCGATTCGACGGCGCCGGTCAACGGATAGCAGCCTAAAGTACGGAACCTGACCATTTTCATTTCAACTTTTTCATCGGTGCCGATCGGCATACGCTCGTCGTCAACCATGATCAACATGCCGTCGCGTTCAACAACCGGGCGCTCCTTGGCGAAATACAAAGGCACGATGGGAATGTTTTCCAGATGGATGTATTGCCAGATGTCCAGTTCCGTCCAGTTGGACAGCGGAAATACCCGGATGCTTTCGCCTTTGTCGATTTTGCCGTTGTAGATGTTCCATAATTCGGGACGCTGGTTTTTGGGGTCCCAACGATGATTTTTATCGCGGAACGAATAAACCCGTTCCTTGGCGCGCGATTTTTCCTCGTCACGTCGTGCGCCGCCGAAAGCTGCGTCAAACTGGTATTTGTTCAGCGCTTGCTTAAGTGCGTCAGTTTTCATCACCTCGGTGTGTTTTTTACTGCCGTGCGTAAAAGGCCCGACGCCCTGAGCCACACCGTCCTGATTGGTGTAAACCAGTAACTCCAGACCTAGTTTTTTAACCAGCTGATCGCGAAACTCGATCATTTCCCTGAACTTCCAGGTGGTATCGATGTGCATCAAGGGAAACGGCGGTTTTCCGGGATAGAAGGCTTTCATGGTTAAATGCAGCATCACCGCAGAGTCCTTGCCGACAGAATACAACATCACCGGACGCTCAAATTCGGCTGCAACTTCACGAATAATATGAATGCTTTCAGCTTCCAGTTGTTTAAGGTGGGTCAGTTTATAATCAGTCATTAAAAGTCCGTCAGGTTTGAGGTCGCGCTATGTTTATTGAATGCGTACGATAATAAGTCGGTTATTTTAATTTGAACGGGCTTTTAATGCCAGATTTCTTGGAATTTATTGATAGTTGAGCAGCTTATGAAGGTGCATAGTGAAACCTGAAAACACTCAAGAGGGTTATTTGAGCGGTTTGTTGCCGATAAATTCATCTGAATGCATTCGGCGTTTTAGTGGGGGGACTGGATTTTAGTTAATGGTGCCTTGATGATATTATTGGTCGGCTAATGCGTATATTAAAGAGGATACATGAACAATTTTGATTTCAATGGCATTTCGATAAAGGATATTACCCAAACCAATTTGTTGACTTGTTTGCCCAATGAGACGATGCATGACGCAGCCGTCAAAATGGCGGAGCGAAACTGTAGCGCTATTTTGATCGAGGTAGGCAATGAAATTATTGGTATCTGGACAGAAAGAGATGTATTGAAATTTGACTTCTCATCGCCTGATGAACGCTCTAGGCCAGTTTCTGACGGTATGAGCAGTCCGGTTATTTGTGTTAACGAAAATGAGAGTCTGGAAGAAGTTTCGCTTAAATTTAAAAAAGATGGCGTCCGCCATTATGTCGTAACTGATGATCGTGGCAAACAGCAGGGCATCATTTCTCGAACGGATGTGATTAAGAAGCACAATTTTGAGTTTTTCCTGGTTTTAAAAACGGCGGGTAGTGTATTAAAAACTATTCCACCGATTATTCAGTCAACGCAGAGCATGGCTCAGGCAAACAAGCTTATGAATTCTTCGCATTCAGATGTGCTACGGGTTGAATTTTCCGATGAATCAGTCGGCATTTTGACTGAGCGAGATGTGGTCAAAGCGCTGGCTTCTTTGACGCTGAATCCAATTGTTGCGGATTATGCCAGCCGGGATTTGCTTACCGTTAACGAGAGCGAAAGCCTTTATCAAGCCAAGAAAGTTATGCTCAAAAACGGTTTTCGGCATCTCGGTGTTAAAGATTATAAAAATAATTTAATCGGCATTATTAATCTGGCAGACATATTGGCGGGATTTCGCGGTACTTATGTTGAAGAGCTTAAAGAATCTTTGGCGCATAGGGATGAGTTGTTAAGAGGCTCGTTAAAGAGCCTGGGCTTAGCGAAAAAGATTATCGATAATGCCCAGGAAGGTGTTATCACCACCGATAAATATATAGTCATTCAGACCTGCAACGCCGGCTTTACTCGAATTACCGGTTATACCGAAGAGGAAGTCGTCGGTAAAACACCCGCAATTATCAGTTCCGGGCGGCATGATAAAAAGTTTTATAATGCTATGTGGCAAAAAATCAACAAATACGGTTTCTGGCAAGGCGAAATCTGGAACCGGCGCAAAAATGGCGAGGTTTATCCTGAGTTGCTGACCATTACCGAAATTCGGGATGATGAAACTAATGAGATCAGTAATTACGCCGCTATTTTTAGTGATATTACTCGGTTGAAAAATGATGAGGAAGCGATTAAACGGCTGGCTTTTTATGACCCTTTAACTGAATTGCCCAATCGACGGTTATTATGCAATCGCTTGGCTCAGGAGTTGGCGATTACCGGAAGGTCGGGGAAGAACGGCGCGCTTTTATTTATCGATCTTGATCATTTCAAAAATATTAATGAAACCCTTGGACATTCGGTTGGGGACAGGGTTCTGGTGGAAGTCGCCTATCGATTAAAGCTCGGTATCAGGGATTGCGATACGGCCGCCCGTATCAGTAGCGATGAGTTTGCGGTTATTTTGACCGAACTGAGTGAACGAGCAGAACTGGCAGGCAATGAAGCCCGGTATATTGCGGAAAAGCTGCAACGGACTATTTGCCAGGTTTATCCGGTAATGAACCACAAACTCTATGTTTCTTCCAGTATCGGCATTGCGCTATTTTCGGAGAGTGCCGGTCTGCCCGACGACTTGCTTAAACAGGCCGGTACAGCCATGTATCGCGCTAAAGACAGTGGCCGCAATATGTTGCAGTTTTTTCAGCACAGTATGCAGGAAGCTGTCATGGAAAGAATGCTGATTGAAAAAGAGTTGCGCCAAGCGCTGGATGAAAATCAGCTGTCCCTGTATTATCAGCCTCAGGTTGATTATCACGGCAATCTTACGGGGGCTGAAGCTCTTATTCGCTGGAATCACCCTCAAAAAGGTTTTATTCCGCCCGAAAAGTTTATTCCTATCGCGGAAGAGTGCGGGTTGATCCAGGCGGTGGGTACTTGGGCGCTTGAGCAGTCATTTATTTATCTTAGGCAGTGGGATAGGCAACAGGTACATTTGCCTCATTTGGCGATTAATATCAGTCCAAGGCAATTTTATCATGAAGATTTTATGGGGATAATTGCGAATCTTTCCAGTCAATACCAAATAAGTCCGTCAAGAATCATGCTGGAATTTACCGAAGGTATGTTGATGAATGATGTTGATGCCGCCATTGATAAAATCAAACAATTGAAAGCGTTGGGTTATACTTTTTCAATAGATGATTTCGGCACCGGATATTCATCTTTGAGTTATCTAAAGCATTTGCCGGTAGATCAGTTGAAAATTGACAAATCTTTTGTTGAGGATATTACTAAAAATGAAGACGATGCCATTTTTGTGGGTACCATTATTGCCATAGCCCGACACATGAATTTGGGGGTTGTTGCGGAAGGTGTCGA
The DNA here is from genome assembly GCA_030655535.1 of Methylobacter sp. Taxonomy (GTDB): domain Bacteria; phylum Pseudomonadota; class Gammaproteobacteria; order Methylococcales; family Methylomonadaceae; genus Methylobacter_A. Next base: position 11,362 of record JAURVK010000026.1, read on the forward strand.
ATCAAAAATGGAACTGGAATTTTTACAAGAAAACGGCTGTCTTTGCTATCAAGGTTATTATTTTAGCAAACCTTTGCCGGAGGATCAGTTTTTTGAACATTGGTTGAAAAAGGTAAAATACTAATTTAGTGATGTGTCGAATATCACGATATTTTTTAAATAATATGGAGTGTAAAAATGAAAATTGATTTTTTGGGTTCAATACGTATTGCCGGGTCGCTACGGAAAACGTTAGGCGGCTTGGTTGTGATGATGATCCTGTTGACTTCAGGCTGTGCTACGGTTGGCCATGAGTTTCCGGCAGGTCAGGTTTCAACCATCAAAATAGGGGAAACCACCCAGAATGACATCTATACCACGTTCGGAAATCCCTGGAGAACCGGTCTTGATAACGGCATGAAAACATGGACTTACGGTAACTACTATTACAGTTTGTTTAGTGACGGCAGTACCGAAGACCTGGTTATTAAATTCGACAACCGTGGTGTTGTTGCGTCTTTTGTATTCAATACTACCAAGCGTTCGAAATAAGCTGATACTCTTTTTAAAATCTGACCAGCTGGCATAAAAAAACCCGCTTTCAAAGCGGGTTTAATGTTTACAGCATTAAGAAAAACTCTTTATCAGTATTCGATCCAGATCAATTCGACACGACGGTTTTCAGACTTACCCGCTTCCGTGCTGTTATCGGCAATAGGTTGAGTTTCGCCGTAACCTTTAGCAATCAGTCTGTTGGTAACGCCTTTCATTTTGAGGTAATCGACAACTGACTGTGCACGTTTTTGCGACAACCTCATATTATAGTCATCGGCTCCTTCGCTGCTGGCGTGCCCTTGGACCTCGATATCATTTTTCAGAGGATGGGAAACAAGGTTTTCCGCGACGACATCAAGAATATGCTCGGCATTCAAGGTTAACTTCGCAGAATTATATTCGAAGTGCTGACCTTTCAATACAAGCTTGACCGGGCATCCGGTATGATCAACCGTGGTGCTTTTGATGGTATCGGGGCAGAGATCCAGGCAGTTGTTAACACCGTCAGAATCCGAATCAAGAGTGGAACAATCCGCAACTGCGGCAACTGCGACAGGAGCCTCATACTTTTCCGCAGGTTTTGGCTTGTCACCGAATGGAATGACAAAGCCGACGTTAACCGTCATATCATGAAATTCGTCGGTACCGGGCTGTACATGAGCATTGAGATTATTATTGTAACGATAACGCACATCGCTGCGAAGCAAGAAATTGTCATGAAGTTCGTAGGTAAAACCGGCGCCTGCTTCGCCAATGATGCCGGCACCGCAATTAGCGGAAGCGCAACTGTTCATGCCGCCTAATCCGATTACAGTGTAAGGTGAGAATTTGTCGCGGGAGAAGTAATACTGTAAATCAGCGGTGCCGCCGGTCAGACTCCAGGGGCCGTTTGCGCCGCCAAATTCTTCATAAAAGCCTTTCACCTCGACGTTGAAATGTTTGTCGAGGATCTTGCCGATACCCATGCCGCCACCCCAACCGTCGCTGGAATTCCGGTCGCCACCGGTTCTGACGAATGAAGCGAAAGGCGCTATATACCAACGATCATCCTGGATTTGATCGGCGGCTTGTGCCAACGGCAGGAAGCCCGCGCTGGTTAATGAGGCAATGGCGAGTAAGTTTTTTTTCAACATAATATTTTCCTTCAGAGTAATAAAAAAAATGGATTCCATAAAAACACATTAATGTGTTGCCAAATCCAGGGAGCATTCTTGACTAGCTAATTTTTGAAACTGCGCTAACTTAGCGGCCGTCGGTAATCAACAGACACTAACCAGACCCATGATCAAGTATGGATTGAACTAGCGTTTCCTAATAGAAACAAGCTGCGTCTGTTAAGGTCATCCCAGAAACATTATCCCCTGTCCCTTTAGTCTATCAGGCACACATCGCCAGCTATTCATTAAGTACTTTCTATGAGTCATTGCTTAGAAAGCATACCTTATTAATAAATCAATGTTGTTAAAAAATCTTAAATGTAGCTTAACTGCAACATTAACATCCAGTCCGTGCGGTACCGCACATAATTGCCTTACAAAGGAAAATATTTTCTAAATTTTAAGTTCAACGCACACCTTGATTGTAGCGCGTTCCAATCATAAAGCCAGTTACCTGGGATGTGGCAGATCTACGGTGTTCAATATTGCATGCCGCTTTGTTTAAGTAACCGTATCACGAGTTACGCGGTTGGTTCGTTGGAATACTGGAATTTTCAAGTCTCTGCGTAACTACTCAGCAGTTAGAAAAATGGAACGCAGATGACGCTGATAAATTATGATAAACGCGGATAACTCGAAAAAAATCTTATTTGATCTTAATGATCAGCGTCGCCTACAGGGACAGATATTTGCTCCTGCATGACTCTACTACACGCCATCCATGGCGTTATGCAATATCTGCATTCGCCACATCCATGTGGATTATGTAGGTGCTTAGCGTGAGCAGGAGCGGAAGCTGCATCTGCGTTCTATTATATTGATGGCTGAGTAGTTACGTCTCTGCTACTTTTACCGCTCCAAACACGCTTCTTTGTTGAGTCCGTGTGTATAGAGACCAGTCTGCATTTTCCCACTTAGAAGCTTCAGTCAATTTGGAATAGCGGTTTTAAAATCAGGTTTTTTTGAGTTGAAGAAATTGTTTCCCCCCACAGCTTATAGGATCCACTCTGTCTATATGTATTCTACCGTACCGACTGAGGCTAGCTTTGCAATTAGAGTTTTTTCAAGGGTTTAACATAACCCAGCCTTGCTTCCATAGCCTTCGGAAGATTGCGGGCTATTGCCTCAACCAGACCCTGAATATCTTCGACAGAGAGATGTGTTGTTAAAGTAAAGCGAATGCCCGATTTCCGTCGGGATACTGCCGGATAAACAGCGTGGCTAGTGTAAAAACCATCATTAAGCAGGTATTTGGCCATTTCACCGGCAACCTCGGGATGTCCTAACTTGACGTAAAAAATCGGCGACTGCGAACTATTTGCTACCGGTATGTCGTAGGCTCTAAGCAGGTGATTGCAAAAGGCAATGCGATCTTGCAGCTCCCGTTGCAGGCGATTAATCTCGGGTGACAGATGGATGCGGGCCGAGACAATAGCCGCGCCCAGCATGGGGGGCTGGATAGGGCCCGAAAAAATCATCGGCCCGCCGCAGTTTTTAACCTGTCGATGCATCTGTGCATTCGGAAAAATAAGCGCCCCGCCTCCGGCCGCATAAGCTTTGCACAGGGATGTCGCCACCACCATCCGTTCCTGAATGGGCAGGCAATCGAGAACATAACCCCGGCCATGTTTGCCGATCCAACTCATGCCGTGGGCGTCGTCAAAATACAGATGCAGTTGTTCGTAGCGGTTTAATAGTTTGCCTAATTCCTTGACCAGAGCCGGATCGCCAAACATGCTGTAAACGCCATCGGTCAGATACCAGACATGGCGATACTGTTTGCTCAGGGCGTTGATTCGTTCCTCAAGCAATTCCAGGTTACCGTGAACCAGCATTTCGACCGGAACGCCTTCGGCCTGCACCAGCTTGGCAGCTGTTTGGAGGCTGTTGTGAGCCATCTGGTCGATGAGTATCGCATCGCCTTTTTTAATGAGCACCGGCAAGGCAGCGATATGGCCTAATGTCGTGGTTGGGGTCGCCAGTACATGACCCTCGAATAATTCGTCAAGCAGGTTTTCCAGTTCGGTATAAGGCGTTGCCGACATATAGGCTCTCGATATGGCGAACTGGGTGCCGTAGCGAGTCACGGCGTCAATGGTTCCTTGCTTGAGTCGGGGATCCAGTTCTAATCCCAGGTAACTGCACAGGGCAAAATTCAGCACATGCCTGTCGTTTAAACAGATAGTGCGTCCGTTGAAAGCCTTGTCTTCAGTTGTACGCTGCACCAATCCATGGCTCAAGCCCATATCGACTATGCTGTCAATAGTGCTTGTCCAGTCTGATTGAGGTTTCATAAATACTCCTGATTGAATGGTCATTTTCCCATTAGGTAAAAGTAGAAATGAGGCATGAAAAACTGAATGATGTCGGAACAATATAGCTTTTTATAGCTTAACCATAACTTAATGGTTAAAGACGGGAGGTTTTTGAAGGCAAGGGAGCGGTTGTTGGGTTATAAAATTATTTACCCTCAAATTTAACTGTCAACCCATTTGGAAAATCAAAATCGGCATTTCCTGTTTGTCATATTTACGTCATAAATCTGTCATATTATGAGTGCATTTTAATATTTTGATCAGTACATTACATGTCAAATCTGCACAATGAACTAACCACAATACTCGATGGCAGGCAATTAACACCTTATTTTCAGCCTATTGTTTCTTTATCTAAAAGAAAAATAATGGGCTACGAAGCCTTAATTCGCGGCCCTTTCGGTAGTCCATTACACAGTCCGTTTAATTTGTTTGGTATGGCTGAACGTTTTGGTTTAAGCACAAAACTCGAATACATTTGCCGAGAACTAACGATAAAACGTTACGCCGACTTGAATATTAAAGAGAAGTTATTTATTAACGTAAGTCCTTCTGTACTATTACAACCCGACTTTAAAAAAGGTGAAACGCTCAAGCTTCTGGATCAATTCGGTGTTGATCCTCGCTCAGTCATTATTGAATTAACTGAACATCAACCGACTGATGATTATCCATTAATGCTTGAAGCGGTCACTCACTACAGAAAAATGGGCTTTGAAATAGCCATTGACGATCTGGGTGCAGGTTACTCGGGATTAAGGCTCTGGTCGGAGTTGCAGCCTGAATATGTCAAAATAGATATGCACTTTATTCAAGGCATTCATAACGACCCCGTCAAACTTAACTTTGTTCGATCCATTCAAAATATTGCCAGTTCGCTTAATTGCAATATTATCGCTGAAGGCATCGAAACCGAAGATGAATTTAAAGCCGTAGAACAACTGGGGATTACTCATGCTCAGGGCTATTATTTTGCTCGGCCAACGGCGATTCCTTTAGAAAAAGTCGACAAATCATTATTCATTGTCAGCAGCCAACCCACTCAATTTAACGTTACCAAAGCCGCTCATATCGCTAAATTTATCGTGCCCGTTTCATCAGAAACTCCGATCAGTGAAATCATGAGCCTGTTTCATAGCAACCGTGATTTAACCATTTTGCCTTTGGTTGACGACAACGAGGCTTACGGTATTATTTTTCGCGGCCACTTCCTATCTAAGTTGTTTTCCAGTCGTTATGGCATGGAATTGTATGGAAAAAAACCGATAAAATTGTTCATAGAAAAAATGCCGTTAAGTTTCGATCAAAACACCCCCATTGAATTAGTCAGTAAACAACTGACCTCAGCGATGTGTAATGATCAGGCTTTTATTATTACTAATGACGGGGAATATATGGGCGTAGGAACGATACTGAATGTACTTGAAGAAATCACCAGCCAGCAAATCCATAATGCCAAACACGCCAACCCTCTTACGCTATTGCCGGGTAGCGTCCCCATCAATGAACAGGTCAACCAATTACTGGCTGCCAAAATACCTTTCAGTTTCGGCTACTTCGATCTCGATCACTTCAAACCTTTTAATGATGTATACAGCTACAGTGCCGGCGACGATATTATTAAAGCCGTTGCCGATACATTGACGCATTATATTCCCGCAGAAAGCGGTCTGGTCGGTCACATAGGCGGAGATGATTTTATCGTCATTTTCTTGGGTAATGACTGGTTAAAGCGCTGTGAAAATATTCTGAATGCCTTTGAAAAATCCGTCCCGAATTATTACAAAGATGAAGATATGAAAGCAGGCGGTATTCATACTGAAAACAGAGTAGGAGAGAAATGTTTTTTTCCTGTAATTAGCTTGTCGGTAGGCTTGGTAGACTCGGATTCAACCAGCCAGTGTGAATCCCATGTTGATATAGCCGATTTAGCCTCCGAAGCTAAAAAGCAGGCTAAAAAGATTGAAGGCAACAGTTTCTTTATTCATCATCAAATAGCAACAAAAAACCGGGAAAACCTTCAATCCTGTGCGCATACATCAGTTGCAAAACGGCATACGGTTAATTAACGCTTAAAACAGATACTCCAATTTTTCTCATTCCCATACATAAAGTGTGAGAACTAGAGAAAAACACTTCAAAAGGATATTAAAATGTTTGGTTACATAAGTTTCAAAGTTCGCATATTGCTCGGTTTTCTTGCGATTATCAGTTTGATGATAGTCATTGTTGCCATGGTTTTGTTTAATTTTTCTCAGACTCAGCGTGACGTGGCGAAAGTGGATGAGGTTTTTCTGCCCAATGCGCTGCTGGCAGAGCGAATGGCGGTTTATACCGTACAAGTACAACAACTTCTTACTCAAGCTTCAATCAGTCGGGATCCTGACAGTTTTCAGGATGCACAGAGGGCTGCCGAAGACTTTAGACAGGGCGTTGCACAGTTTCGTGAGCGCCTGGCCGGGGAAAACTCGGCAAAAATCACAACAGAATTAGCGTCTATTAAGAACGGCCGTGTTGCAACGCTGGATAATGTCACTTCGCCGGTAGTAAAAATGACAGAATTGGCGGCACTTGAAACCGGCTTTGACTGGTATTACAGCGAAGGCCGGCGCATGGCCACGGTTTATGCCGACGAGGGAGTCGAGGCCGGCAATCTGGTCATGAAGGATTTCAATAAATTGGCGAAAAACTTACGGACACAACTGAATCGGATTAAAAACCAGGGGGTGAACGATGCAAAAAACAACGCCCACGCCATCACCGAATCGACCAGGCAAGCATCTATGATCATGCTGGCCATATCTTCGATCGGTATCAGTCTGGGACTAGGTATTGCCATCTACTTGACACGTTATCTAGGCAAGCGATTGGGTATTGATCCTTACTTTGCGAAAGGAATTGCCATGGAAATTGCCGAAGGCAATTTAACTCGAGATATTCAGGTTGATCAGAAAGACAACAGCAGTTTGCTCTATGCGATGAAGCACATGCAACAACAATTGCTGGCGCGCATAACGGCAGAGCGCAAAGCGGCTGACGAAACCCTGCGCGTCAAGATTGCGCTGGACAACGTCAGCACCGGCGTCATGATTGCCGATAACGACCGCAACATTATTTACGCCAATCAGGAAGTGATCGATATACTCGACAAGGCCGAAATGGAAATCAGTCAGCGTAGCGGTGCATCAAAACTCTCGATTGAACATCTGGTCGGCGCCAAGATGGATGATTTTCATGCAAACCCCACAACTCAGGCAAACATATTGACCGCCTTAACCGGTACCTATGAAGCCAGCATGATGGTAGGAGGACGTTCGATGGTAGTGATCGCCAATCCGGTCATCAACGAGCAAGGCAAGCGACTGGGCACGGTAGCCGAATGGCACGACCGCACCGAAGAGGTAAGGGCGGAGAATGAAGTCGCCCTCATTGTGGAAGCCGCTGCCAGAGGCGACTTCAGTATGCGTTTCGATCTGGAAGGTAAAGAAGGTTTTTTACGTCACCTGGGCGTAGACATCAACCAGCTTATGCAAACCAGCGAAACCAGCCTCAATGAAGTCGTGCGCGTTCTTAATGCCCTGTCCCGTGGCGACTTGACCGAAACCATCGCCAACGACTATTCCGGTATCTTTGGGCAACTTAAAGATGATTCCAATACCACGGTAGAAAAACTTAAAGCTATTATCAGTCAAATCAAGGATGCTGCTGCCGGTATTGACACAGGAACTCAAGAAATTGCTTCGGGCAATAATAATCTGTCGCACCGTACCGAACAGCAAGCCGCCAGCCTGGAACAAACCGCCGCCAGTATGGAAGAGCTGACCTCCGCCGTGCGGCATAATGCCAAAAACGCCCAACAAGCCAACCGGCTCGCCGTTGATGCCACGATCATAGCGGGCAAAGGCGTTGAAGTGGTCGGTCAAGTCGTCATGACCATGAATGACATCAACGAATCTTCAAGAAAAATCGGCGACATTATCTCGGTGATCGACGACATCGCTTTCCAGACCAATATCCTTGCTCTCAACGCTGCGGTAGAAGCCGCCCGTGCCGGCGAACAAGGCCGAGGTTTTGCCGTTGTCGCCGTGGAAGTACGCAACCTTGCGCAACGCGCCGCGACGGCTGCCGGAGAAATTAAAGACCTGATTAGCGATTCGGTCGATAAAGTCTCGGACGGCAGTAAGCTGGTTACCCAGGCAGGGCGGACTATGGAAGAAATTGTCGCCTCCATCCGTGGCGTTACCGATATGATGGCCGAAATTTCCGCCGCTTCAGCCGAACAAGGTTCCGGCATCGAACAGGTTAATCAAGCTATCGCTCAAATGGACGATGTAACCCAACAAAATGCCGCCTTGGTGGAACAAGCCGCAGCGGCAGCGGAATCGTTGGAAGAGCAGGCGCAAAACCTGGTAATCACAGTGAGCGGTTTTAAGGTGGATGGCAACACAGACAGTTTTTGCCGCCCTATCCCTCATTCGACAATGCCCGCAAGCAGACATAAAACGCCATTGGCGACAGCCGGTTTCGGCGACTGGGAGGCGATTTAGGACATACAGGTCGGTTTGCGCTCGTTCCCAATCTCCAGATTGGGGATGCAGTCTTGGAAGATCCAGCTTCCTGCCCAGAGAAAGAAAATCCAGTCACAGGGATGTGAAAGGTTGCAGACATCATCGAAGTTCTGGAAAGTTTCCATCCATGATGCCGGTATGACTACTTTGGGACAGCTGCATGTATAACAATGAACGCCTAAAACACCAGCTCATTGTCGTCAATTTTTCATCACCCCCAGCACTATCGCAATATGCGCCAGCTCGGCAACCGTCGACACCTTGAGCTTGCTTTTTATTTGGGTACCGTAATTGGCGACGGTTTTATAGCCCAGACAAAGTTCATCGGCGATTTTATGCGCGGTTAAGCCTTTCGCCAGCAGCAAAAACACGTCGAATTCCCTGGCGGACAGGCTATTTATAATGGTCTGATAATCGGTTTTGCTATTTTGCAGGGGCAGGTTTTTCATCAAGCCCTGTTCTATATAAATCTCGCCTGCGGCTATTTTCTGTATCGCTGTTACCAGGATTCCGGGAGCGCTGTTTTTGGTGATATAGCCTTTCGCACCGGCCTTTATGGCTCTGTCTACATAAACCATTTCATCATGTACGCTAAACACAAGTATTCTGGCGTTGCTGTCGCGGTTGCAGATGCGGCGTATGCTTTCCAGTCCGCCGATGCCGGGCATGGACAAGTCCAGCACCATTACATCCGGTTGTTGTTCCAGATACAACTGGCAGGCCGCTTCGCCCCGATCGGCTTCGGCGATTACGTCAATATCGGCCTCGGTCGATAGCAGCATCCGGAAACCCGCGCGTACCACGGCATGGTCGTCAACCAGAATGACTTTTATCTTGTCTTTCATGGCAGCGGAATAGTCGCGATGATGCTCATGCCTTGGTGCGGCCGGGTCTGTATGGCGAGTTCGCCGCCCAGGCTGTTGATTCTTTCCCTCATACCCAATAAGCCGAAACCGGTTTTAATCTTGTCAATTGCACAGCCTTGTCCGTCGTCGGTTACCTGTAGCCGTAGCGTTCTGCCTGTCTTGGCCTGATGCTCGATTTCCAGGCTGATGGCGGCTTGCTTGGCCTGGGCATGACGAACAATGTTGGTCAGGCATTCCTGCACGACTCTAAATAGCTGGATGGTGATTTTTTGCTCCATGTCATCGACTTCGTCAGGGCAGGTGATGCTGAGTTTTAACTCAGGATTCCTGATCGACCAGTGGTTTAACAGGTCTTCCATGGTGGCTTTCAAGCCCAGTTCGGTTAATACCAAAGGATGCAGTTGATGCATCATGGAGCGCACCACGGTCATCAAATGGTCGCAGATATTGATAATGGAATCGGTGGTTTGTTTAATGTCGGCCTTGGCGTGGGCGGCGGTAACGGCCATGACCTTGATGGCAGTCAGCGATTGCCCCAGTTCGTCATGCAGTTCCTGCGAAAGCCGCTGCCGCTCGTCTTCCTGTATTTCCAGCGAATGTTGGGTTAATGCCCGATTTTCCTGTTGAGTTGCATTCAGCTCAACGGTCATGTGATTGATGGCTTTGGCGATACTGTCGTATTCCTGAATGGAAAAATCGGGTAGTTTTGGGCTGTACTGCCCGGTTTCAATGACTTTTAGCGCGTCAACAATGACGGCAATGGATTTAAGGGCTTTGTTAAAAGCCAGGTTGACGGCCAAAAAAGTAAATAGTGTCAGCAGAAAAAGCGAGCTGAAAAAGGCAACGCTTTCCTGCCAGACCTCGGTGATTTCATCCAGCGGGTTGGCCTGAATAATCAGGGTGATTTGTTCGCCGTTGAAACTGGTGATTTGGTGCTCAACCTTAGGGTAGTGAACGGCAACCAGATTGATAAACCATTGCGGCGGCTTTTCGTCATTATTGGTTTGCTGGTTTTTGTGGACAAAACTGATGATTTGCCCTGAAGGTTCTTTTAGTTGAATACTTAAATGTCGGGTTTGATTCAGTGAATTAAATTTCGGCAACCAATCGGTTTCATTAAACGGAGTTTGTGAGGCTTGTGAAAAGCCGAAGGTTATCAGTTGTACGGCCAGATTGATCGATGAATCGACTTCTTTATTCACCGCATCGCGCGCCTGCCAGACGGCTATCGAGCTACCCAGTAACAGAATGCACAGAGAAGAGATAAAAATTCGCAGGTTGATTTGGTAGCGCAGACTCATTGGTTTTGAAAACTCGACACTTGCAACATCGGGTTGATAGGTTGCAAAACATACCATTATTGATGCGCGCAGAATTATTTGCTATAGGAAAAATTCTTTTTTTTCTGCAATGCGGGGCTTTTCGATTAAAAACCGGTTTTTATTTTTGTGGATTAACGGTTATGCGGAGGATTCCCGTTCCAGCGAGTACTGGAACGAGGGGATTATAGATTACCTTTTTTCATCGGCTTCTTCGCCGATTTCCCATTCTTCTGTAGATACTTCAATGATCTTGCCGGTAGCAGCACTGACTTCAACTTTGGTTTCTACGCCTTTGTCGTTGATTATATCGAATTCATAGCTGGCATCGCCGTTATCTTCTATCTCGTATTCAACTTCCTGGACGGTGCCAGGGTGCGCTTTAAGCGCGGTGGCTATGGCTTCTTTTTCTGCCACTTTAGCGTTTTTCTTGAAAGCTTCGTTATCAACACTACTGACTTCGCTTTCCGTTTCGGTAATTTTTCCGGTTTTGGCGTCACACATGAATTCCCATTCAATACCTTGGGGGTCTCTTATTTCAAATTCATAAAAGGTTTTTCCGGCTACGTCCAGTTTTTCCAGCTTAATGAATTCGCCGGTTTTTTGTTTTTGTATGGCAGCGATACAGTTATCTATAGACTGCTCAGCCGCATAACCGGAAGCAGATACGGCAAGACCAAGAGCGAATACACAGGTAAGGGGTGTTGTTTTCATGGTTTTCTCCTAAATTTAAAGAATACATGCAATAGAACGTTCGCTTGGCTTGGAAAAGCAGTTAATGGCAGCTCAGCTCACTACGTCTGAATTCCAATGGTAGCTAACGGCAACGGCCGCTGCCGACAATACTACAAGTTGCCAGACATAGCTATCGAAATAAGCCACACAAATAGCGATAAGACCTAAAAATAATCCTGTAAAAATACACCGCCACCCTGTTTGTATGCCGTCCAGATAAGTCGTTAATGCCAGTATTAACAGTACTATCAAACCGGCTTCTTCATGGAAAATTCTTCCCGAACTGTGGTAAGCGTAAACGACAATGGCCGCACCCAAGCCGCCTGTCCAATGCAGCAGTCGACTGGTCAATGCCTTATCGCCAGGGATGGTGTGTATGCCGGAAATCTGCCGGGAGCAGATTCGGCGGAGATTATCGCCGTCTTGTTTGAACTGATAATAGCCGGGAGCGATAGCGATAACGGTAAACAAGAACATCATGGTAAACCAATAATCGTGGCTCGTATGCCGATAGCTATAGCCAATGTAAGTGCCGAGCAGCGACAAGAGTAAACGCAGCGTAAAAAGATTATGAGTTGATAGCAGGTTTTGCTTATTCATGAACTGTTCTCAAGAGGGTAGATAACGAAGGGGGGTGCCGGTTCCCAAGCTAGAGCTTGGGAACTAGCGAACTAGCGAAAAATCGGCGGTATTTATATATTCTGGGCAGATAGACGAGGCTTAACATCAGCAATGCCAACAATGCCGGTTGCCGGCGAATATCGGTCTGCACAACTTTTTCAGTCGCCAGTTTCGGGTTTTTTAATGCCAGACTCAGGTTTTGCAAGTCGGTTAATCGGGCGTAAGCCAAACCGGATTCTGCGCCCAGTTTTTCTAAATAAGTTTCGTGCAAAGCGGTTAAATGCTCGTTTCCGGCGGCGGCTTCACTGCCGAACGGGGCGTTACGCGCGTTGTAGCCTTTGATTTGCGACGGATCCAAATTCGACTGTCCGAACGAAGAACGGTGCGGTACCTCGTCCTGGGCATAAAATCCGGTTTGCTTGCCTTGACTGTCGAACTTGGGGATAGGCACAGCCTGCAAACCGCCGACGCCGATAATCATGCCTTTTGCTTGTCCCTTTACACTTGAAAAATCAGCCTGGTAATTGGGATTAACAGGCGGCGCTTCCTGTCCGTCGGTAATAAAAATCACCGAACTTTCGCTTTTTTGCAGCATTTCAAGCGTGCTCAGCAAACCCTTGGCAATATTGCTGTCTGCCGCCCAAGCCATGCGCCAGTCGATTTTACTGATGGCGGTATCTATTTCCGTGTAGGCGGAACAAACTTCCAGCGGTTCGAATAATAAGGTTGAGCGCCTTTCGGTGAATAGGCCCAGGCCGACTTTGGATTGACAGGGCAGGTTCCGCAACAATTCGCGCAGGGTTTGTTTGACAAACTGCAATCGGCTGACGGACTGGTTGTCTTGTTGGTAGTCGGTTGCATTCATGCTGCGGGTAATATCGATAACAAAGGTGTAGTTGTAGGTTGGGCTTTTTTGTTGCTTGCTGGGGTACATAAACAGCACCAGCATGGCTAGAAGCGCCAGCAGCAGGCACCCGATTCGATAATCTTTTAATGTATTGCTCATTGTTTTCTCGTTTACGAGGGGCTAGATATTGTGGGCGCGAATTTATTCGCGCTTTTAACACCTGTCGCGCGAATGAATTCGCGCCCACGGTATTTCCATGGAAAATCAAGGCAAACCGCGCGGAAACCCCGGCACTGTCGTCCACAACTGCGATTTCTGGTTATTAGGTTCGTCGTCGGGCATGTCGACCCTGTCCATTTCCGGCAATAAACGCATGGCGACTTCAAGGTTGTATTTGGCATCCCAGTTGCCGCTGTCCAATGCCAACGCTTGCCGGTAGGCCTGTTTTGCCAATCCCGCCAAGGGCAAGGCTTCATTGATATTCATGGTTTTTGCCTGCTGCACGGCTTGCTCCAGGTACAGATTGCCGAGGTTATAGCGGGCTTTGGCCTGAAATTTCCGGTCGCCTTTATCCATAATCAGGCTGAGGGTCGATAAAGCCTCATCGTAGCGGTGTTTTTGCTGGAAATAAAAAGCCCGCGCCAGTCTCAATTCCGGTTCGCCGCTGATCACTTTATTAACGGCCACATCCTTTCCCGACGTTAATTGCCGGATTAAGTCGTTGTCGTGATGAATGCCGTACAACGCGCCGGCGCTGTAAACGAAAGCCGCTAAACTGGCCGCCAACGCGGCCCACAGCGTCATATGCCTGATTGTTCTTATCATCGTTTGACCATTAACGCGCGAATAAATTCGCGTCCACAGATGCCTTCTTATCATCGTTCGACCTCACAGAATTTAACGCCCAGCAGAACCAGCAGCAAGAAGGCCGCTACGCTGTAGCAAGCGGCCGATAAATCCTGTTTGGGGATGCGTTCGACATAGTGCATGGGCAGGTTTTCCAGTTGGTTGATGTCGGCAATCGCCTGTTTTAGCGCGTCCGGGCTTTCCGCTTCATAAGCCTGATAGGGACTGCCCAGCCCCAGAAAAAATTGATGCAGATAAAGTTCGGGCATGGCCCCAGCGTTATCGTCCCGGCTGTCTTCAGGCTGGTCGAAAATACCGGGGCTATTGGCGGTGCGCAGAAAAATCCAGTACAGGCGGACTTGTTGCTGTTTAAACCAAAATCGCAATTTCTGCTCGCTGTCGTGATCAATCGCCGCCGCGCCGTCCGAAACCAACAATACAATACGCGAGCCGGTGACGGGTTGTTGCTGGAAAAACGATAAGGCCATGCCCAAGCCTTTGCTGACATGGGTAAAGCCGAGCGCCGGTGTCGCGGTCGCGGCAATCGCCGCTTGCACTGCGTTTTTGTTTTCGGTCAGCGGCATTACGAATAAGGGCGAAGTGCTGTATTCCGCGACCCCGATTAAATCGTTTTGCCGTTGTTTGACAAAATCGGTCAATAACCGCCGCGCCGCTGTGGCCTTGGATTCATCGGAGCCGTTCGGTGCGCGTCCGGCAAATGTGTCATCCATGCTGCTGCTGCGATCCAGCAATAACACGATATGCGCGCCGTGACCGATACGCTCCCTGCTTTGTTCGGTGCGATGCAGGCCCGCCATGCCCAGCACTAATCCGGCGATTGCCGCCACCCCGCACAGCCGCAGACAGCAGACGATAAAAACCGACAGCGTGTCGCCGGGTATCAATGTCAGCCACGGAGCCGGGCTTGAACGCATGCCGTTATTGAACAGCGGCAACAGGGCGAGTAACAGGCCGGTCAAAGCCCAAGGGGTATCAACCGCCAAGCTCATCATTGACTGCCCCGTTCGATTTTTCGGCATTGCTCGCAGAGGTCTTTTAGTTGTTGCAAATCCTGTGTTACAACAATCATGCCGTCAGAAAAAAAATAACGGTTGGAGTAGTTGAAAAACCAATCCAATCGGGAACTTACTTGAAGATACTGCGGGTTACGCCGGTAAAACTGACTCAACCGGTTATGAAACAGGGGCTGTCCGTTGAGGCTGTTTAAGACGCGATGGACAAGGGTCAAGGCTTGCTCCATGTCGGATTTAGATAGCCCCGCCAGTTTTCGTAATGCCTGCTTAAACAAGGTGCGTCGCAGCCTATCGGGAAAACAGCCGTATAAGTAACTTAAGTAAGCCGCTATCAACGCTGCAACGCTCAGGCTGGCGGCCAAGCCGTATAACGTCTGGGTGTTCGCCAATAACGACGGCGGACTGTCGGGGCGCATGTATTCGCCTTGTTCGGTTTGGCGCGCCACCAGCTCTCTGAGCGGGGAGAGGGTAAAAGTCCAGGCGGGTACGCTTTGGCCGATGCTTTTTTCTCCCTGGCTGAACTGCACGGTAAAACCGGGCAGGGTTAACGATTTAACGGCCAACGGCGCGTAAAAAACCTGATAACGCAAGTCGATTTGATAACGCCGGCCGCTTTGTTTAACCGTGACCTGATTCAGGTTCAGCCAACGGTTGATTTGTCCTTTGGCGGGTAAACTGCCGGGTTGCAAGCTGATGCCCGAACGGGTTTCGATGACAATGCGCTGGGGGATTTCATCGCCGATAACGTAACCGAACGGGCGGGGCGTTTCGACGTTAAAGTAACTGACCGGCTCATCAATCGAGCCGGAACAGCCCAGCAGCGACAACACCAGAATTAACACGATTCTCATACGGCCCTCTGCTGCAAATAACGATTAATGGTTTGGGTGCTGTAGCCTTCCGTAATAAACAACGGCTCGCTGCCAAAGGCCCTGAAGATGTGTTTCAAGTCGTGTTGGCGTTGCCGATAGGCGTCCATTATTTTTTGTCGCAATGCCGGACGCATAAACAGCATGCGGGTCGCATTGTTTTCCATGTCCTGAAAAGAAATAAGGCCCCAGTTGGGCAAGGCGGCGTATTCGTGCTGATTCCATAACACCAACGGGATGACATCGTGACCTTGCAGTGAACCTAACACAGCACGCAACTGAGGGAGCGGAAAATGACAGTCGGATAACAAAAACACCAGCGAACGCTCGGCGGGCAGATAGGCTGCGGCGTTTTGAAGTCCGTTTGCGCTGCCGCTAAAGCTAAGGCGTTCCAGTTGTTTTGTCAGTGCCGACACGCTTCCCATGTGTCGGCAGGCGGGGAGCAGCCAGCGATGCTCGATACGTTCGGTACAGCCGATAAAGCCGAATTTATCGCCGTAATCGAAAGCCGAGTTGGCAGCGGCCAGCAAAAACCGAATCAGGGTTTGTTGTTTGTCGGCATAGCCCATCGATGCCGACATATCGGCAAGCACATAGACGTTGACGGTGCTTTGCTGTTGATAGACGCGCACTCGATACGACGAAAACGGGTCGAGTACGCTGGCGCGCAAGTCTATGCGTCTGGGGTCGGGGCTGGCAATCAGCGGCTCATGGCGTTTGAACAACTGTCCGGCGCCGATCATTTGTCCGGGGTGCGCTCCCGGATAAACGGAACTGGATTGCCAGGGTAAGCGATAATGGAGCGTTTCGGTCATGGGTTGGTTTTTTAGTATTTAATGTTACGCTTCGTCCACGAAAAGCACGAAATAAAGCAATGGGTTGTTACGTTGGCTGCTGATTCCCAAGCTGGAGTTCTCATCTTTATACACAAATGTCAGCGATACACTGTCATTATCCCTCGTTCCCACGCGCTGCGCCGCGAGTCACGACCAGCGTTTTGCGTATACGGGACGCAGCGCGTCACTGCCATTAAGTTAGGCTGAAAAGAAAGTGATGGCTGAACAGTGTGGGCGCGAATTTATTCGCGCAATGACTGCTAAATGCGCGAATAAATTCGCGCCCATGTAACGACTAGCCCTTAACTTAATGGCAGTGACGCAGCGCGTGGGAACGAGAGTCATTGCCGAGCTATAGCGTAACCCAACATATTCGTAGTGTTGTCGGGTTACGTTGCACTAACCCGACCTACATTCAAGGCGCGGCCACCTGATTCAAAATCCCCTTGATCAATTCGGGTAACAGCTGTTCTTTTCTATAGGCAACCATCGGGTTTAAAAACAGTCGATGCGTCATGCAGACTGGAAAAATCGCTTGCAGATCTTCAGGCAATACATGATCCCGACGTTCCAGCCAGGCGCGGGTTTTGGCGGCGCGGATTAAATAACTCATACCGCGCGGACTGGCGCCCGCCATTAACAATTGAGGCATTTCGACATCGGTTAATTGAACGCCGTATTGTTGCGGCTGATGCGTGGCTTTCCATAAACTCAGCGCGTAAGCATGGAGTTTAGGGCTGGTCTGTATGCGTTGTTGCAAGGTTTGCGCCAACTCATTAAGCCGATAGTAAATGCCGCTATTCGTGACACCGGCGATAAGCTGGTCGGTATCATGGAAGCGCGGATTGAACATCAGTTCATCCAATACGGTATCAGCGCTAGGCATATCGATGTTGATTTCCATCATAAAGCGGTCTTTGGCGGCGGCGGGCAGCTCGAAGGTTTCTTCCTTCTCGACGCGGTTGCGGTCGGCAAAAACCTGAATATGCGGAAAATGGTAGTCGCGGTTAAACGCGTTAATGCTGCGTTCGGCCATTGCCCTTAACAGCAAGGCATGGACTTGCGGACGGGCGCGATTGATTTCGTTGAAGAAGAAGGTGGCGAGCGTGTTGCCGTGTTTCAGCAAAGGCCCCGGATCGACACACGGACGGCCTTGGTCGTTTAAATAGGTGTAATAGATCAAGTCGGCGGGCATCAGGTCGATGGTGCCTTCAATCCGTTGGTAATCGCCGCCCAAGCCTTGTGCAACCGCTCTTAACAGCGTGGTTTTGCCGACGCCGACATTGCCTTCCAGCAATACATGGCCTCTGGCAAATACGGCCAGAATGATATTCCTGACAGCAGGCTGTAGACCGATAACGGTTTGGTTGATTTGTCGTTCAAACTGTAACGCTAGTTCGCGCCAGTCGGTAAGTTGAGTGTCTGTGTTCATTGGCTATATAAAAAACATGTGTGCCGGAGCTGTAGAGTTTTTCCAGCTGTGTTTGCACGGAAACCGTTACTGCCATTAATTGTGGGCGCGAATTTATTCGCGCTTTTAAATCTACCGCGCGAATAATTTCGCGCCCACAACATCTATTTCCGGCCTAATCACCAAAAAGAAAAAAGGGGCATAAGATACAAACAGACTCACAGGGGGAAGGAGGGTGGAATGTATTTATGCCCAAAACAAACCGCTACTCGATATCGTCTACGTCAAAAACAAACTTGCCGGTCTTGGCCAGATTTTCCTGGCGAATTTTATTGCGCGCTTCCATTTCTACAATCGATTGCGCTTGTTTATTGAGTTCATTAACATCATGTTTCGGGTCGTACTTGCTGCCCGCCACTTTTTCCGGATAACCCGGTTTGGGTTCCCAGCAAACACCCGGTTCGCTGCAATTTTGGCCGTCGTAAGCGATAGCCGTATAGGACATCACTGCCAATACTAACCCTGCATTAATTAAAAGCATTTTTTTCATGGGTTTTTCCTCTCTATTTTAACCACTTGGCTTTTTTCGGATTACCGGTATAGACGTCCCGTATCCAGGACATGATCAACAGCATTTCATCGGTTGATAAATTGACATATTGCGGCCCCATCATGCCGTTGGCGCCGCCAAACAAGATTTCAAACAAGCCTTGATCGGTAGCGGCAGCCGGATACGTCCAGTAATCGTCAGCCAGCCCCGGCCCCAATTTTCCTTCGGCTTCATGACCGTGACAGCCGGAGCAGGCGGTCAAATAAAGGTCGTGACCTTTTTGTACGGCTTCTTTATCGCCGTTGTAAGGGTTTTTTCCTGTCTCCTTAAATTGCTTGAAAACTTCTTCGTTGCCGCCCGACTTGGCGACACTCATATCCAGCGGTTCACCGGTAATGGTATTACGAAAGGTTATTTCCGCTAAAGCCGCCGTGCCGGTCAGCGCAAGGCTGACAGCCGATACGGCCAATAATTTTTTTTTGTTCATGTTAAGACCTGTTGTTTATGATTTTTAAGGCGCATCGGGTTCAGGAACCAAAGGGATGCCTTCTTCTTCCAGCAATTCGGTTATTTCATCCCGGTTGTCTTCAATAACCTTGTTCAGCTGAGCCAGTAAGGTCGGATCGTTTTTTCGAACGCCCATTGATGTACTGTAATGAAAGCCGACTTTTTGCCCGTCGGCACGAACGTTGTCGTCAGGAATCATCGTCATCACCAACGGTTCGGTCGATGCCTTAATATAACGCGCGGCAGACGGCCCCCAAAGGGCGGCAATCTCGGCATGACCCGATGAAATTTCAGAGACCAGCTTCGATGGCTCGTATTTAACATACTGGTTGCGTCGGGATTTAAAGCCCACCAACTCCTGGGAATAATTGAACATGTCGTTATAACGCCCGATAGCCCGCAGCATCACTTCCGGCGGCGTACCGGGCACAACAGCGATGCGTTTTGCCTTGCGTAACACCTCGCTATCCCAATTTTCCAAGTCCAGGTTATCGGTTTCACGCGAGATGAAGACATAGCCGGAACGGTAATAAGGCTGAGTGGTTAAAACACTCGGATCGCCTTTATCAACGCCTATTGCCACATCGCACAGTCCTTTGTCCAGCGTGTCCCGTATGTAATAACGCGGGTCGCTCCAGCCAACGTATTCGACTTTTCTGCCCAGAGCAGAGCCTACCAATTCCGCTAATTTATTCTCGAAGCCTTCGCCCGCCTTATTGGAATAAGGCATTTCGTTTTCCGCAGCGCAGACTTTTAACGCATTGCTTTGTTCAGCCTTGGCTTGGGGTATTGCCAAACTGCTTCCCAAACATAAAGCCGTTATGAAAAACCTGTTTATGTGCATATTTGCTCTCGTCAATGCCGGTTTAAATAAGTGCGGATAAATCCGCACCTGCATGTAGTTTTAATAGCCCAATGCAAAGACCATCACGCCACCGCCTTGTTGCGTGTAGTGCGCCAGTTCTTTAAACGCACCGACTGCGCCCAAACCCGCGGTAGGATCCTGCAAGTCGAACACTAAACCGACGCCGGGCCAGCCGCCGACGCCGTAGTAAATCGCCACATATTGCCTGCCCTTATGTCCGAAGGTAATCGGATGGCCGATAACGCCGGAAGGCAGTTTGAATTTCCACAATTCCTTACCGTTTCGGGAATCCAGCGCTTTGATGTGACCGTCCAAGGTACCGTAGAAAACCAGGTCGCCTGCTGTTGCGGTGGTACCGCCCCAGACTGCAAATTTTTCCTGAATTTCCCATTCGAATTTACCGGTAACGCCATTCATCGCTTTAACTTGCCCCAAGGTGCCTTTAGGCCCCGGATACATGTTCAACGTCGCGCCGACAAAGAATTGGCCGGCACGATAAGGCAGCATGAACGGTTCCCAGTCCATGCAAATATGGTTGGTTCCCATGAAGAACAGTTTTTTGGTGGGATCGTAAGATTCGATGCCCTGGTTGTGATAACCCATGGCGGACGGGCAAATCCCTTTGGCTTCATGATCCATGTGGGTGGAAAACTCAGGATCGCGAACCGGCAAGCCGGTTTTTAAATCGACTTTTTTAACCCAGTTGACGGTATCGTCGATTTTAAAGGCGTTGACCAAATCGCCGTTTTCCCGGTTCAGGGTATAAACCAGACCGTTGCGGTCGGGATGGGTCAGCAGTTTGGTCATTTTGCCGTCAACGAGCTGCTCCGATAAGCCCATGTAGTTGACGCCGGCGTAATCCCATTCGTCATGGGGCGTTTTCTGATAACCGAATTTCGCCTCGCCGGTATTGATGTCGCGGCCCCAGATGGTCATCGTCCATTTGTTGTCGCCCGGACGCATGGTTTCATTCCACGGCGCGGGGTTGCCTGAACCGTAATAGAGCATGTCCAGATCGGGATCGAAGGCATACCAGCCCCAGTTGGTGCCGCCGCCGATTTTCCAGGCATCGCCTTCCCAGGTTTTAAGGCCCAAGCCGAACTGGCCGTAATGCGGGTTGGCGCTGTTAAAGTCTTTGGCGAGTTTTATATCGGCATCGGGACCTGTTGCATAAACGCGCCATGCCTGTTTGCCGTCTTTAATGTTATAGGCGGTGGCATAACCTCTGACGCCCAATTCCGCGCCTGAGCTACCGACAATGACTTTATCTTTAGCCACAAAAGGTGCGACGGTTAGCGTAGAACCCATCGCAATATCGGAATTCTCCATTTTCCATAATACTTCGCCGGTCTTGGCATTTAAGGCAACGATATGGCCGTCCAGTTGATTCTGGAAAATAGTCGCCGGATAACCATCGCCGGCGGGTGCGTAAGCCAAGCCCCTGTTGACCACGTCGCAACAGGCTACTGCGCGGGCAGCCGGATTTTGTTTGGGTTTGTGTTCCCATAAAATTTTGTCCGGCTGATCCAGATCAATCGCAAAAATATTGTTGGGGTAGGGCGTATGCACATACATAATGCCGTCAACGACCAGCGGTCCGCCTTCATGTCCGTTCAATACCCCTGTGGAAAACGACCAGACCGGCTGTAGATGCTGAACGTTGTGCGAGTTAATCTGGGTCATTTCACTAAAGTGACTGGCATTGTAGTCTTTAGTCTGCATGACCCAGTTAGTGTCCTCTTTCGACAGTCTATCCAAGGCTTTATTAGCCTGTGTCGGCATCGAAACCGTCAATAAGACACCGCTACAAACAGCTGACGCGACAGCGGTGCGGGTGAATTTGGAAATCCGCATAGTTCCTCCAGGGTTATGATTGTTGTATTTATAAAGCCCAGTCCGTGCGTATCAATAAAGTTTCTGTATGACAACCCGCTTATTTGATCAAAACGTTTGCAATGCCTCATTGAGATGCAGGGCTGAGCAGGAGATCATAGTACCGGAGTCGTTGCGTGCAACGTTACGGAATAAGCCCGGAAATCGGCGGGAAAAATACCGGAAATAAACCAAGAAAACTTCCTGTGCTGTTTGGCGGGATAGAACAGGAAAAGCTCCTATCGATTTAGCGTTTATAAACAGGCATGATGTTTCGTTTTGATGCGTTTTTGGAGCAAAAGCAATGGCGGGTAAGATTAGTGTGTTATTGGTAGATGATCATGCCGTGGTGCGGGCAGGTTACAAAGCCTATCTTTCATTATCCGATAAAATCGGCCGGATTTATGAGGCGGATCGGGGCGAAACGGCTTGTCAAATGTACAACCAACACCATCCTGATATTGTAGTGGTGGATTTATCGATGCCGGGCATAGGCGGTTTTGAGAGTATCAGAAGACTGATCAACCGTGATCAGCACTGTAAAATCCTGGTATTCAGCATTCATAATGAACTGGTCTATGTGACGCGGGCGCTTGCGGCCGGCGCCAAGGGATATATCACCAAAAGCAGTGTGCCTGAAACGCTGGTTACCGCAGTGTATAAAATAGCTCTTGGCGGTACTTATGTCGATCCTGAAATTGCTCAGCAACTGGCTGTTTCTATGGCTGGCGAGCAGGATGAATCGGAAAAAATCAAACTGCTTTCGCCCAGAGAGTTCGATGTATTCTGTTTATTGGCGAATGGCTATACCGCCCGAAAAGCGGCGGAAAAGCTGTGTTTGAGTTACAAAACGGTGTGTAATCACGGTACTGTCATCAAGGAAAAAATGGGCGCAAAAACGCTGGCCGAGTTGACCTTGCTGGCAAGCCGGCAAGGTCTTATTGAAGCGCGCGAAAATTAATCATAATAAAAGGCGAAAGGCGAAAAACATCTTTCGTCATTTGCCTTTCGCCTTTTGCCTATAATGTCTTTTATTTTTCCAACTTTTGTTTTAGCCCAACCAAGCCGCTCTTAAAAAACGCATTCATGGCTTTAACTGCGGCTTCATCATTCAATTTTTCGGGTGGGGTATTGCCGGTATCGCCACGGTAGAAACGGCTTTTTAACGTAACCACGCTGGTATTGGCATCGTCCCCGGCCGTTACCTGAAGGTTGGTGGTGTAAGAACTGACCGGAAATGCCGTTACATTTTCGGTTTTAAGCCGGTAATTGTATTCATGATCTTTATCGCTGTAATAATCCAGGCTTTCTACCAGTTGACCGTCATTTTGCAGGGTAAGGGTTCTGCTGCCGTCGGAGGCGTTGTTTCCATCGCCTGAGCTGGCTTTGACATCGGGATGCCAGCCGGCAATGGCATCAAATTGCTTGATTACATTCCATACCGCATCAACAGAGACATTAATCGTGATGCTTTCTTTGGCTTTTTGCGGGGTTGGTCCGTGAGCAAGAGAGGCAATGGGGAATAATAGGAAGCTCAATAATATTAAGGGTAAACGGTTCATGTCAGTAATGCCATTAATTAAAATAGTTTATTATTCATAAATTCGAGTAAAAGGGATTGAGTAACTTTCCTGATAATGGTCGGGAATCTTTCACTTTTTAAAAGACTTTCGGTTTTTTACTGCGTTCTGAACGAAAAATTAATAGACTTAAAATGTCCTTTTCCTGATATTTACAAAGATTGATCAAATTTACAGTTGACAGGAGTGGAAGTAAAAAGCATAATACGCGTCTCAGTACGGCGCCTGTAGCTCAGCTGGATAGAGTACTCGGCTACGAACCGAGCGGTCGGGAGTTCGAATCTCTCCAGGCGCACCACACTGAAAAAGTTTATTCCCCTGTAGCTCAGTCGGTAGAGCGGATGACTGTTAATCATTAGGTCGGCGGTTCGAGCCCGTCCGGGGGAGCCAAGTAAATCAAAGCCTTACATGCAAATGTAGGGCTTTTTTTATGTCCGGAGTTTTTCAGGTCATGGCGGGGTCATGTTTCAATCGGCGCCAACAGTCGGCGTATTGGAATACATAGAGCAACAAAAACTGTCACGCGTACTGTTAGCCCGTCTTGAAGATATAACGCTGCGCATCAAAACAGCGTCTGCTTGGGAAATATGGCTGGATCAACACGAAATCAAAGCCAAGCGGTATCGGAGAATCATCACCGAAGGCGCTTTAACGGGAGGTCTGTTAGCCCAAGGCATTCCCCGTTAACTTCAGTATTGTCAGCGATGATGCCGGACAGCTTAATGTCTTTGACCATGCGTTATGCTGGGTTCGCTACGCGGTCTTCGGCTCATGCCGAACGTATCATCAATCGCCTCATTCCTTATAAATGACGAACATGTTATCAACAGTAGGCACTTTAGGCGAAGCCGTTGACGACGTGTGCGATCAACTCTGGCGGCTTTACCGAGACCTGAAAGGCTATAAACTTGATCCAACGGCAATTAGACATCAAATTCCGTTTTCAAGCGATGTGTAGTACCAAAACGGCCTATGCAACACTCAATCTGGCCTCCTTGAAGCGGATGGGGAATAATCGACACGAACTGCTTCGGGTGCTCGATAAACCTTACCTGCCGCTCCACAACAACTTAAGTGAGCGGGATGTACGGGATTACGTCAAAAAACGAAAAATAAGCGGCAGCACATGCAGTGAGGCGGGTCAACCGTCCATCCTTTTTCTACCGGTGCATCGTACACCACCTTTGCCGTCATATCGGTGTACAGCAAGGTTGTACGCAGACTGGATTATTCGGATTCACTATGCGGCTCCATGATAGCGCTTATGTCTGCCAGCAGTTTGGGGCGCTTCATTTCTGTTGCAGAATTGAGCCGGAGGGATATGTCGTTTATGCAGGTAATGCCGGTTCCAACTAAATACATTCTCGGCAACACGGTGCTTGCCATTCAACAACGACAACGTCACATCGCCCATTGCACAGCGCCGCTCAGACCCAGGTATCAAATCAATCAAGCGCGATATTAAATCCACTATTTCCGTGTGAATTCCATTTCGTACAAGGATGCTTGTTTTCATTGGTGAGTCTCAGTTTTTGCAGTAGGCCATTATTATATGGGGTATTTTCGTGATTGCGGTTTCCCTAAGCAAAAGTAAAAAATGGGTCGGCAATAAAACAGGCATTAGATATCCAGTCGAATGACAAATAACAATCCCAGGTAAAAATATAGCCGTAACAACCAGAAGCATCTTGAACGACAGCGAGTTCGATGCTATATTGACAAACCACAATATCCTATTGGGAAGTGGTTGTTCAAGTGACGGGAACGCATATAAGATAAGGCTTTATGGAATTAAGCGGCTGCGGAGCAGTAAAAAACTGATTCGATAAGAACGTCAATTTCTTGCCTTTCAATTATTCACCCTTGAATCGATGCGATTGTGCAAGATTTAATAACCGAACCATATGTCGGGTAATTTTAGGGTCGTCGACCAAATAAAGGGATATATCACTTTTGTTCAATAACATACTGGTTGTGTGTGTAGGTAACATATGCCGTAGCCCCATGGCGGAAGCAATTCTTAAAGATGCTCTTTCCAAAATAAAGAAGAATGCTTGTCATGTTGGTTCTGCGGGAATCGGAGCTTTAGTCGGTCATAAAGCGGATGTAAAGGCGAGCCAGCTTATGATGGCAAGAGGATTGGATATTTCCTCGCATCGTGCTTGTCAGCTAAATAAAGAAATGATTCGAAGGGCTGATCTAATTCTGGTTATGGAGTTGGCTCATAAAATGGATATCGAAACCAAGGAACCAAGCGCCAAAGGGAAGATTTTTAGATTGGGCGAATGGGGGGGGTATGACATCCCCGATCCCTACCAGTTGGATCTAAAAGCTTTCGAGTCTGCGCTGACTCAAATTGATCAAGGTATAAGCCAATGGATCAAGAAACTTCCTGATTAGCAAAACACCCCAGACCATCAGAAAGCGCTGAACAACCTGAAGTAAGGTTGGTTTTCGCCCAGTCGGCAACGGCTTTATTGGTAAAGCCGGGGCGGGTGTTAGCTTAACGCGTAAAGGATGGCCTTCTTCATCAAGCGACAGCGCTGCAGCAAAAGGCAGCTTGTTTTCAGAATCCCGCCCTGCCTTACCGCAGCTGAGATAGGCATCATCGACTTGGACTGGACCGCTGAGGATATAATTCGTTTCGCGCCCAGACATCGCTTCCATCAGTTTGTGCTGAACAAGCCAAGCGGTGGGATAACTGA
Source organism: Methylobacter sp. (assembly GCA_030655535.1). Classification (GTDB taxonomy): domain Bacteria; phylum Pseudomonadota; class Gammaproteobacteria; order Methylococcales; family Methylomonadaceae; genus Methylobacter_A. The sequence continues at coordinate 37,399 of JAURVK010000026.1, forward strand.
CTCCCAGATACCGCGTCAGAGCCCCAGCGCGGATAAACCGGCCTTTGTATTTGAGTATAGTGATTTTGCTTTACCAATAATAAGTCTATTTGGGAGTATGTAGACAATAAAAAAACTCCCACCCAATACAGCCTGCCTTGTGTAGGCTTTTTTGCGTCTGGTGGATTGATTTATAGTAGAATTGTCTCAATCTGGATCATTGAGAGACTCTATCAGAAATATATAGCGTCTCTTTAAGTGATTGACTTATAACGATTATTTAATATAGCGAATAAAATGGAACAGTTTATCCCCGGCCAACGCTGGATTAGTAATACTGAGTCGGAGCTCGGTTTAGGTCTTATTCTCGATGTGGCGCACAAGCGGGTCACCGTGCTTTTTTTGGCTTGTGACGAAAAGCGTATGTATGCGCAAGATAACGCGCCGTTAACGCGCGTCCGGTTTTCGGTAGGCGACGTTATCGAGTCGATTGACGAAGATAAAGTGACCGTCACCGGTTTAACTGAGCACGACGGCTTGATTACTTATCAGGGCATAGACGAGTATGGACAGGAAGTTCAGCTGGATGAGGTTGAGCTGAATCATCACATTCAATTTAACAAGCCTCAGGATCGGTTGTTTATCGGGCAAGTCGATCCTTCCGCCTGGTTTTTGTTGCGCTATGAAACCTGGCTTAGATTGCAACAGCATCAGCAATCGCCGGTTAAAGGCTTGCTGGGCGGCCGTGCATCGCTGATTCCGCATCAGTTGTTTATTGCCCATGAATCGGCTAACCGGTCGGCACCCAGAATTATGCTGGCCGATGAAGTGGGCTTGGGAAAAACGATTGAAGCCGGTTTGATTTTGCACCACCGGCTGATTAACGGCTTGAGCAACCGGGTGTTGATTATCGTACCGGAAACGCTGTTGCATCAATGGTTGGTTGAAATGCTGCGGCGGTTTAACCTGCGTTTTAGTATTTTTGACGAGGCGCGCTGCCTCGATACTTATGCTGAAGACGACATGCTTGCTGAAGCGGGTGAAGCTGATGCAGAAGCCGATAACCCGTTCTTAACCGAACAACTGATTCTATGCAGTCAGGGCTTTTTTTCCAATTATCCGCGTCGCCAACAACAGGCTATAGCAGCGGGTTGGGATATGGTGATTGTCGACGAAGCGCACCATCTGGAATGGAGCGAACAAGCGCCCAGTCCCGACTATCTGTTTGTCGAACAGCTTGGGGCTATCTCCCCCAGTCTTATCTTATTGACCGCTACGCCGGAGCAACTGGGCAAGGAAAGTCATTTTGCCCGATTAAGATTGCTCGATCCCGACCGGTTTTACAGTTTTGCCGCTTTTGTCGAAGAAGAGCGCTTGTTTGAGCCGGTGGCTAACGCGGCCAAGTTGTTGCTGGCAGATACAGCGTTGAATGAAGAGGCGCAGCAACATTTAACTGCGCTGCTGAAAGATGACAACGTCGACGGCTTGCTGAAAAACCTGAACGATTCTGAACAATCGGCGGCGGCGCGAGATGCGCTGGTTAATGTGCTGCTCGATCATCATGGCACCGGGCGGATTTTATTTAGAAATTCGCGGCAAACCGTGCAGGGCTTTCCAGAGAGGGAGCGTTACGGCTATGCCTTAAGCGGGCAAGCAAATGCCGACGACTTGCAACAAGACCCGCGCTATTTGTGGCTGGTGGACAAGGTTAAACAGTTGACTGGCGATAAAGCTTTGGTGATCTGTAAGCAGGCGCAAACTGCGATTGATTTGGAGCAAGCTTTGAAAAACCGCGCCGGTATCGCGTCGGCGGTGTTTCATGAGGGCATGAGCATTATCGAGCGCGACCGGGCGGCAGCTTATTTTGCCGATCCGGAAAGTGCGGCGCGGCTATTGATTTGTTCTGAAATCGGCAGTGAGGGCCGGAATTTTCAGTTTGTGCATCATTTGATTCTGTTGGATTTGCCGACCAATCCCGATTTATTGCAGCAACGTATCGGCCGTCTGGATCGTATCGGACAGAAACATATTATCCAGATTCATGTGCCGTATCTGGAGCATACCGATAATGCGGTGTTGTATCGTTGGTACGATGAAGGCCTGAATGCGTTTGCCTGCAACAGTTCATCGGCCCAACGGGTTGCGGATATTTTGCATGATGAGCTGGCGGCGGTTTTGGATAGTGGTAGCCCAGCAGATATTGACGCCCTTATCGCCAAGACCCAAGCGCTCGGTGCCGAACTTGAAGCGCAAATGCATAACGGTCGCGATCAATTGCTGGAGTTGAATTCCTGTCGCAAGGAATTGGCCGATGAACTGATCGGGCAGATGAGTGCCTACGAGAAGGAAGGTGTGCTTTGGCCTTATATGGAAGATGTCTTTGAATGTTACGGCGTGGATACCGAGTTCCATTCGCCGGATTGCTTTATTATTCGTCCCAGCGGTCATTTGCGTGTTTCGCATTTCCCCGGATTAACGGAAGACGGCATGACCATCACCGTTGACCGGCAGATTGCTCTGGCGCGGGAAGATATGCAGTTCATGACTTGGGAACATCCGTTGGTTACCGCGTCCATGGATATGGTGCTGTCCTCTGAGACCGGCAACGCCGCGATCAGTGTGATCAAGCATAGCGATCTGAAAGCCGGACAGTTTTTTCTGGAGTGTTTGTTTATTGTTGAATGTAGCGCGCCTGCCGAATTACAAATTGGACGGTTTCTGCCGCCTACCCCGATTCGGGTATTGATCGATCAAAATCAAAAGGATGTCAGTGCGGACATCGAGCACCGCGACTTGGTTGAAGCCGGTATCAAATTTGATAAACACCGAATTATTGCCTTTTTGAACAGTCAAAGGCCGTATATTATCAATATATTGGGCGTGGCTGAGCAAAAAGCCAAAGCCGATATGCAAGCGTTAGTCGATCAGGCGACTCAAGCGATGTTGGAATCGCTAAGCAATGAGATAAAGCGTCTGGTCAGATTGAAAAAAGTGAATCCTAGTATTAGGGCCGAAGAAATCGAGCAACTAAAGGATATGACCATGTTGGCGCATGAAAATATCCAGGCCGCGCAGTTAAGACTGGATGCGGTGAGGTTTGTGATTACCAGTTGATGTTATTTTCGGTCCACGAAAAACACGAAAAATAATCGTTCCCACGCTCCGGCGTGGGAACGGATCTGGCAACGCTCCAGCGTTGCCAATCGTGACGCCGGAGCGTCACTAGCTGCATTCCCACGCTGGAGCGTGGGAACGATGTGTGTATAAATTATGATAAATATCGGCAAAATAAATAAGCTGAATGTAGTTAAACAACAAGGTGCTGATGTCTATCTTGATGACGGAACCTCGGGAAAAGTGCGGCTGGCGGACAGAAGACTGCCCGCAAACTGCCAGGTTGGTGATAGCCTGGACGTATTTGTTTACGTGGATTCGGAAGGCCATCTGGCCGCCACCAGCAAAAAGCCCTTGGCCGAAGTGGGCGATATAGCCTGGATGAAAGTGGTGTCGCTCAATTATGTGGGTGCATTCCTGGAGTGGGGACTGCCTAAAGATTTGCTGGTGCCTTTTAGCGAACAATACCATGAGATGGAAGTAGGGCGGTCTTATTTGGTTAAGGTGTTTCTCGACGAGCAAAACCGCATTGCGGCAACCACCAAGATTGATAAATTACTCAGCGATGAATCGGTCGATTTTGAAGTCGGCCAAAAAGTGTCGCTGATCATCGCCGATGCTTCCGATCTGGGTATTAAAGCCATTATCAATAACAGCCATTGGGGCATGTTGTATCAAAACGAGTTGTATCAGCCGGTCAGAAAAGGCCAGAAATTGGACGGTTACATTAAGCAGATAAGGGAAGATCGCAAGATTGACCTGAGTTTGCACCAGCCGGGATACGCTAAGGTTGTGTCGTTGACCGACAGTATTATAGCCAAACTGAAAGCCAATAACGGCGAGTTGATGCTGAGCGATAAAAGCCCGCCGGAAGCCATTTATGCGGCATTCGGGGTCAGTAAAAAAGTATTCAAACAGGCCATCGGCGCGTTATACAAGCAACAATTAATCACTGTTGATAAAAATGGAATTAAGCTTGTTAATCCGTAGGTTGGGTTGATGCCGTTCTAACCCAACGATCATGGCTTGGAGCCATCCAGGAACATGAAAGTCGGTTGTGGGAGCGACGCCTACGTTGCGACGAGGGCATCGCTCCTGAGAAATTTGTTTTCTCGTCCACGCGGGAGAGTTGAGAGTGACGGCATGCAGAGCCACACATTCTGGTTTCCACGCTTCTGCTGCGTGGTAACCTGTGTCGACTTGCAAGTCCTATGCATTCCCACGCGGGAGCGTGAGAATGCAGTTACCCCGGCCCGATCGTATGACATAGGCTATTCACACTGTCCCGCTTTAAATTGGTAGCCTGCAGGTCAGCAGGAGTTGATTGAGGTGATTCGAGCGTGGTGAGGTGCTCGGGAAGCAGGAGCTTCCAAGACCGGATTCCCAAGCTGGAGAGACTGTGAAAGTATTATCCAAATCGAGCTGAAAAAATGTTTTACCACAGAGAATACGAAGGACACGGAGAAAATAACAGCATTAATTCAAGGCATTAAAAACTTCGTGCTCTCCGTGTTCTTCGTGGTTATTTTCTGAATACGAATACTTTCACAGTCTCTCCCGCGTGGGAACCCATACTGACTCTGTATGTCGTTATGCTTCCGGTATGCATTCCCACGCGGAAGCGTGGAAACGAGGAATTGGGCAATAACGGCAAGTTGCTTGCCGAATTTGAAGCATGTGCATCCAAGCCTCTGCCGGCTAAGCAAAGTCTTTCCTGCCTGTTTCTTTATGAAAATGCACGATCAAATCTGGTAAAATTCCCACAGAAGAAATTGCATCTGTTTTAGTTTTTTCCGTCCATACAAAACCCTAAACAAACAAGGTTATAACACTGAGAGAAAATGCCATGAAATTCAACCCCTGTATCGATAAATGTACTTACGAAGGAACTCACTGTGAAGGTTGCGGCCGAACACACGTTGAAATTGCAGGAACTAAAAAGATAGTCATGGCCTTAGTCGATTTTGCCCAAGAGCAGGCGTATGAAAATATCGATGATTTTGTCAACGCTGTCGGGCAAAGCGCCCTTAAAAAACTAAACAAAGCGGCTGCTGAAAAATAATGGCTATAGGCTAAAATATTTATGACAACTCCCGAAATTTTTGGCTATTTAGCCGCGACACTGACTACCGCCTCATTTGTACCTCAGGCAATATTGACGATAAAAACAAGGGATACCGCCTCCCTTTCATTGGGCATGTACAGCACTTTTACCTTGGGCGTGTTATGTTGGCTTATTTACGGAATCCATCTTTGCGATAAGGCAATTATCCTAGCAAACGCAATAACACTGCTGTTGGCCGCATCAATACTGTTCTTCAAGATTTACAATATGACGCTCAAGAAAAAAACATAATCATTATTTGATTTTTTGTTAGATTTTCTGCTCTGTTATCGACCCATAATTAACCTTGGGGCGATAGTAAAACCATCTCCTTACACACCGATTAATTGATCGGTACGGATTTATTCTTTGCTGCTCCTTGCACAAAAAGTTTGTAAGGAATGCGTATCGTCCCCGACTGATTAGGAGCCTGCCCGAGAATAGAGAACCTACTGCATTGTTGCAGCCCAACGAACTGCGAACAGGTTTCCGCCATTTACGGCGACATTTGGTTTCCCCAAGGATTAATCATGCACGATACCCGCCCCCTCCTACTGGCCAACAGCGACTTTCCGTCCATTTCTCGCAAACCGCTGGAAATCCTGCAAGTCAATCTTGGCTATCTGTGCAACCTCAGTTGCGTACATTGTCATGTCAACGCCGGGCCGAAACGCACCGAAATGATGAGTCTGGAAACGCTGGATCAGGTGTTGGCATTGGCGCAGGCGGCCAATATTCATACCTTGGATTTAACCGGCGGCGCTCCGGAAATGCACCCGAATTTTCGCTATCTGGTAAAGGCGGCACGCGACCGGGGGATTAAGGTCGTCGATCGCTGTAATCTGACCATACTGGAAGATGAGCATTATGTCGGCTTGGCCGAATTTCTGGCCGATCAGCAGGTCGAAATTATCGCTTCTCTGCCCTGTTATCTGGAAGAAAATGTCGACAAACAGCGCGGCAAGGGCGTGTTTAAAGTCAGCCTGAACGCCTTGCAGCGCCTGAATCTATTGGGTTATGGTCGGCAAGACAGTCTGTTGCAGCTTAATCTGGTTTTCAATCCGCAAGATGCGGTATTGCCGCAGGATCAACAATCCCTGGAACAATCCTATAAAGAGTATTTACAACAACAATACGGCATCGTTTTTAACCGTCTCTATGCCCTCGTCAACATGCCGATCCAGCGTTTCGGCAGCATGCTGGTCAGTCAGGGACGGTTTGACGCCTATTTAGACTTATTGCGCAGCAATTTTCGCGAGGACAATCTTACCCGGCTGATGTGTCTTAATGCGCTGAGCATCGATTGGCAGGGTTATGTTTACGATTGCGACTTTAACCAAATGCTGTCCATGCCGCTGGGGGCAACGACAAAGCCGCGTGTGCATATCGGCGATCTAACCCTGAACACTTTGAACGGTTCGGCAATTGCCACTGCGGCACATTGCTACGGTTGCACGGCAGGACAAGGCAGCAGTTGCGGCGGCGCTTTATAGATAACAGCCTGAATGAAGCCTCAACTCAGCATTATCATCCCTGTCGTCAACGAGGCCGGACACCTTGCCGCCAAACTGCAAGCCTTGCAAGTGTTGCGAAACCGTTGTCAATTGCTGCTGGTCGATGGCGGTAGCGACGACGGCAGTGCGCAGATTGCCGAACCGCTGGTCGATCAAGTATTACCCAGTCCTCGCGGTCGAGCCCAGCAGATGAATTGCGGCGCGGCGGGGGCTCAAGCCGATGTGCTGTTGTTTTTACATGCCGACACCCGCTTACCGGATAACGCCGTAAACCTGATAATACAGGCAATTGATAATGGCTACCACTGGGGGCGATTCGATGTCAGCTTCGACAATACGCAGCCGATATTCCGGCTGATCGCCTTTATGATGAACCGGCGTTCGCGGCTAACCGGCATCGCCACCGGCGATCAGGCCTTATTCATGACACGCCAGGCTTTTCAGGCTGTTGCCGGATTTCCCGACATCGCACTGATGGAAGATATTGCCGTCAGTACGCGCCTGAAAAAGTTGGGCAGACCTTGCTGTATTGACGCCAAGGTCGTCACCTCGGCGCGTCGCTGGCAGCAACAGGGGGTTTTCAAAACCATCTTGCTGATGTGGCTGCTACGGCTTCGTTATTTTTTCGGTGCCGACCCCAACGATCTGGCAGCCCGTTATTACCGATGAGCCATCCGTTTCCCGACAGCGTAAGCGGCCGTTCAAAAGTCTTTTCACATTTCTTATTCACCACGAAGAGCACGGACGACTGCAAGGACAGATATTTGCTCCTGCAATATCTGCATTCACCACATCCATGTGGTTTATGCAGGAGGTAGAGCAATGCAGGAGCAATTGCCGAGAACACGAAGTTACTGCTTTTCTTCGTGATCTTCGTGTCCTCCGTGGTAAATATTTTTTTCGCTTTGTTAAAAAACTTTCGGTTTCCTACTTACTGCTGATCTTCTGTAAAGCTCCGGTAACCGGTCAGGTCGAAATCCGCCTGCTTTGCTTGCTCACCGGCAACATAACGAATTCCAAAAACCCGAATCCTGCCTGCCAAAATTAGGTATGATAAAAATCGGAATGAGAAAACCTTTCACCCTCTAAATTAATATGGAATGGACATGACAGGTAAAACAAATTCACTTTATTTACTGCTGATTAGTGTTCACGGCTTAATTCGCGGGCATGATCTGGAACTGGGTCGCGACGCCGACACCGGCGGTCAGACCAAATATGTCGTCGACCTGGCCAAGGCTTTAGCGCAACAAAAAGCGGTCGCCCGCGTTGACTTGGCAACCCGTGAGCTTATCGATCCCGCAATCAGCCCCGATTACGCCAATCCTTGCGAACAGCTCAGCGAACAAGCCCGCATTATTCGCATTACTGCGGGGCCGGACGGTTATCTTAAAAAAGAGGAACTTTGGGATTATCTGGATATTTTTACCGATAATCTGCTGCACTGGCTAAACCTGCAACCGCGAATGCCGGATATACTGCACAGCCATTACGCCGATGCCGGTTATGTCGGCATGCGCTTGTCGCATCTTACCGGTATCCCGTTGGTTTTTACCGGACATTCATTAGGCAGGGACAAACGCAGCCGGTTGCTGGCGATGGGGCTTAACAGCGGAGTGCTGGAGCAGCGCTATAACGTCTCGCGTCGCATTAATGCCGAAGAGGATGTGCTCGCCACTGCGGATCTGGTAATTACCAGCACCCGCAATGAAATCGCCGAGCAGTATGAGCTGTATGATTATTATCATCCTGAACGCATGGTAGTGGTGCCGCCGGGTACCGATCTGGAACAATTCCATCCGGCGGATGGCCAAGTTGATGCCGTTCCGTTTAAACGCTGTCTGAAACATTTTTTAAAACATCCGAAAAAACCGATGATACTTGCGCTGTCGCGGCCCGATGAGCGCAAGAATATCGTGTCGCTGGTACAAGCTTACGGTGAATCAACCGAATTGCAGGCCTTGGCCAATCTGGTCATCGTCGCCGGTAATCGGGACGATATTCGCGAAATGGACGAGGGCGCACAATCGGTATTGACCGAAATCCTGTTATTGGCGGATTGCTATGATCTCTACGGGCGCGTCGCCATTCCCAAACACCATAACCAGGAAGAAGTGCCGGATATTTACCGGCTGGCCGCGCTGTCAAAAGGAGTGTTCGTTAATCCTGCGTTGACTGAGCCGTTCGGTTTGACGCTGCTGGAGGCTGCGGCCTGCGGTGTGCCGCTGATAGCCACTGAAAATGGCGGGCCGGTGGATATTATCGGTAATTGTCATAACGGTTTGTTAGTCGATCCCCTGGATACCCAGGCTATTGCTCAAGCGTTGTTAGCGATCCTCAAAAATCCGAAGCAATGGCAGACTTTCTCTCAAAACGGTTTGAAAAATGTCAGTAAATTTTATTCCTGGCAGGCCCATGCCAAGAGTTATTTAAAAAAAATCAAGCCCTTGCTTGAACAGCAAACCTCAATTCATAAAATAAAGCGCGAACCCAACCCGTTGCGTTACCAAAACCGCGCTATTTTTACCGACATCGATCAGAGTCTGCTCGGCAATGCCGAAGGATTGCAGAAATTTGCCCAGCATCTGCGCACTCAGCGTAAAAATGTCTTTTTCGGCATTGCGACCGGGCGCAGGCTGGATACTGCGTTAGCCATCCTGAAGAAAAACGGCCTACCGGCGCCGGATGTATTGATAACCAGTCTGGGTACGGAAATTTACTATACCCCGCATATTACCGCCGATACCGCCTGGGCCCGGCATATCGACCACCACTGGAATCCTAAAGCCATACGCCGGATTTTAACCGAAATTCCGGGTTTGGTTTTACAGCCGAAAAGCGAACAAAGCCGTTTCAAAATTTCCTACCATTACGATACTGAACGTGCGCCCAGTCCTGATGAAATCAACGCCCTGTTGCGACAGGAAGATCAGGCAGTCAATGCCCATCAGGCCTTTGGGCAATTTTTCGATATTGTCCCGATACGCGCTTCCAAAGGTCTGTCCCTGCGCTATTTTGCCCAGCAATGGAATATTCCGTTGGAACGCATATTGGTTGCCGGCGGTTCGGGCGCCGATGAAGATATGATGCAAGGTAACACCCTGGCTGTGGTCGTTGCCAACCGGCATAGGGAAGAGCTGTCGCAACTGTATGAACCGGAGCGGATTTATTTTGCCGAACAACCGCATGCATTGGGCATTATTGAAGCCATAGAACATTACGATTTTTTCAATAACGCCTGAGTGACGAAATGACCGAACGAGTACTGATCTGTACGGATCTCGACCGTACCTTATTACCGAACGGCAGCGCTCCAGAATCGACTCAGGCGAGGCCGCTGTTTGCAGCGTTAGTCGCCCGGCCGGAAATTACGCTGGCTTATGTTTCCGGTAGGCATAAGGCACTGATAGAAGACGCAATAACCGAATTCGATTTGCCGCTACCCGATTTTGTCATTGGCGATGTCGGCACAACTATCTATGCAGTCAGCGCACAAGGATGGCAGCCATGGCCGCAATGGGCCGAGGAAATTGCACCGGACTGGGCCGGCAAAGATCATGCCGGGCTGCATGGATTATTCGAACAGTTGCCCGGATTAACGCTGCAAGAAAGCGCCAAACAAAACCGTTTCAAGCTAAGCTATTATTTGCCGCTGGATATTGATTTAACGCAATTACTGACAAACATGCGCAGCATATTGTCGATGCATGCCATCAAGGCGGAATTGATTTACAGTGTCGATGAGCCTGAACATATCGGCTTATTGGATGTGCTGCCTGCTCGCGCCACCAAATTTCATGCGGTCGAGTTTTTAATGCATCAGCTCGGTATTGATCTGGATCATACTGTTTTTGCCGGTGATAGCGGCAATGACCTGCCGGTCATGACCAGCGCCATCAAATCGGTATTGGTCGCCAACGCCAGCGCCGCAGTCAGTCAGGAAGCCAAACACCTGGCGAAGTTGCATAACACCGAAGATGCGCTTTATTTGGCTCAAGGCGGCTTTATGGGGATGAACGGCAACTACAGCGCCGGACTATTAGAAGGCGTCGCTCATTATCTGCCGCAAACACAACAATGGGTGAAGCTTCATGACTAACCCGATTCTTATTTTTGGCGAAGTGCTGTTCGATCATTTTCCCGACGGCAGTTGTGTGCTGGGCGGCGCACCGTTCAATGTCGCCTGGCATTTGCAGGCGTTCGGACAACAGCCTTGTTTTATCAGTCGGGTAGGGCTTGATGCTATGGGCGATGCCGTACTAACAGCCATGCAGGAGTGGCAGATGGATGTATCCGGCTTGCAACGGGATAGGCTGCACCCGACCGGCACCGTGCAGGTGTCTATCGAGCAGGGCGAACCCAGTTATGCGATTGTGCCGGAACAGGCCTACGATTTTATTGCTGCTAGTGAGTTGCCAATGAACGGCGCTGACGGCCTGCTTTATCATGGCAGTTTAGCGCTGCGCCATGAGGTTTCAAGGCGGGCGCTGGCGGCTTTAAAACAACAGCATCGCGGCAAGCTGTTTATGGATGTCAATCTTCGCGAACCCTGGTGGAATAAAACCGACATTGTTGCGCTGGTTGACGATGCCGACTGGGCCAAGCTCAATCATCACGAGTTGCAGGCCCTGCAACCGGAACCGGCCGGTTTGGACGTTGCGATGAGCCTGTTTTTAACGGCACATAAGCTGGAAGGGCTGATTGTCACCCTTGGCGAACGCGGAGCCTTGGCGATCAATGCGCCGGGAGAATCCGGCCTGGTCACGCCGACTCAAACAGTAGAAATAGTCGATACCGTAGGCGCCGGAGATGCGTTTGCGTCGGTATTGATGCTGGGCATCAATCTGGGCTGGCCGCTCCAATTGACCCTGGAACGGGCGCAAGCTTTTGCGTCGGCGCTGGTCGGCAGGCGCGGCGCGACCATACAGGATATTCGATTTTATCGACCTTTTGTCCAGTCCTGGATGTTGCGGTAATTGACAACCCTCCCCTTTAAAAAACTTCTATAAGAAAAAACATGTACGAACAAATTTCACATTCCTTATTGAATGAAATCCTCGATAATTTGAAGCCCGAAATCAGAAGACAGGATTTAAGGCATTTTTATACCCGCCTGGGCGCTAATTTTTACGCCATTCATAATCTTTTTCATCATTTGTACGGTCAGCGGGATGATTTTAAAGAACAGATGCTGCGTCTGGTCGAGACTCTGGCCCGGCAATACATTAAACGACCCAGGGTTCTGAAAAATCTCGATATTACCCGAGAAAACGATCATAACTGGTTTTTGAGCCAACAATTAGTCGGCATGGCTTTATACAGTACCGGCTTTGCCGACAACCTGCGCGGCGTTGCCGAAAAAGCAAGTTACTTCCAAGAACTCGGCATTAATTTTGTGCATATCATGCCGATTCTGCAATGCCCTATCGGTAAGAGCGACGGCGGTTATGCAATCAGTAATTTTCGCGAAGTCGACGACAGGGTCGGCACACTGAAAGATTTGCAAGTAGTCGCCGAAGAATTCAGAAAACGCGGAATTTTGTTGGTGCTGGATGTCGTGGTTAACCATACCTCGAACGAGCATGAATGGGCCAAACAGGCGATAGCGGGGAATCAAACATATCAGGATTATTATTACATTTTCGATAATCGTGAGATTCCCGACATGTTCGAACAGAGTTTGCCGGAAATTTTTCCGGAAACCGCGCCAGGAAATTTCACCTGGAATGCGGACATGGAAAAATGGGTGATGACGGTTTTTAATGACTTTCAATGGGACTTGAATTACGGCAATCCGAGCGTATTTATCGAAATGCTCGACGTGATCATGTTCTGGATCAATCAGGGCGCCGATGTCATCCGGCTGGATGCGGTGGCTTTCTTATGGAAAAAAATAGGCACAACCTGCCAGAACGAGCGGGAAGCGCATTTGATCCTCCAGCTGATGAAAGATTGCTGTCAGGTGACCGCGCCGGGTGCGCTGTTTATCGCGGAAGCCATTGTTGCGCCGGTAGAAATCATTAAATACTTCGGCGAAGATGCCATTATCGCCAAAGAATGTGAAATCGCTTATAACGCCACGCTGATGGCGCTGTTGTGGGATACCATTGCCACCCGAAACAGCAAACTGCTTTATCAGGGTTTAAAGAGCCTGCCCGACAAACTGGAACGGGCAACCTGGCTGAATTATGCGCGTTGCCATGACGATATCGGCTTGGGTTTTGATGACAACGATGTACGCAAAGTCGGTTATGAACCGGCCCCGCACCGGAAGTTTTTAGTCGATTATTACACCGGAAATTTCGAAGGTTCCTTGGCAACCGGCGTGCCCTTCATGCGCAATGAAAAGACCGGGGATGCTCGAATTGCCGGATCTTTAGCGTCGCTGGTCGGACTCGAAAAAGCCTGTCAATGGGGCGATCAGGATCAAATTAATCTGGCCATCGATAAAATTCTGTTGCTGCATAGTTTGATTTTTTCCTTTGGCGGTATTCCATTGCTTTATTACGGCGATGAAATCGCAACCTATAATGATTACAGTTATCTCGATCAAGCCGATAAATCCAACGATAGCCGCTGGATTCATCGCCCGACAATTAATTGGGAAAGAGCGGAATTAAGACATAAACAGGGGACTATCGAATATACCGTGTTTAACGCATTAAAGAAAATGATCGCGATACGCAAAGAAACTTCGGCGTTTGCCGATTTTAACAACCGGTATTTGATTGATACCGATAATGAACATTTGTTCGGCTTTATCCGTTTCGATCATAGCCGTCCTTCCGAACGGGTCTTAGTGATTTGTAATTTCAGCGACCACCCGCAGCATATCGATTTGCAAACCCTGAGCACCTCGGGATTCGGTCTTTATGGGCAGTTGACGGATTTGTATTCCGGCAAAAGTCCGACAAAATTTAAAGATCAATTGGTACTGCAACCTTATCATTTCTACTGGCTGAGCGAGCATTGAGATAAAAATATAGGTTCAAGGTAAAAGGCGAAAGGCGAAAATTCCTCGTTCCCACGCTGGAGAGACTGTGAAAGTATTATCCAAATCGAGCTGAAAAAATTATTTACCACAGAGAATACGAAGGACACGGAGAAAATAACAGCATTAATTCAAGGCATTAAAAACTTCGTGCTCTCCGTGTTCTTCGTGGTTATTTTCTAAA
>JAURVK010000027.1 GCA_030655535.1 Methylobacter sp.
GTTAGAAAAATGGAACGCAGATAAATATGATAAACGCGGATAACTCAAGAAAAACCTCATTTTATCTTAATAATCGGCGTTATCTGCGTTCTATTATATTGATGGCTGAATAGTTACGATTAATGACTTTCTTAAGTCGCACATAATTTCGCCCTTCGCCCTTCGCCTTGAACCTTTGTTATAATAAAACGCGCCTGCCTCTTTCATTGATAATTTTACAGAAAAATGACTGCATTAACTCACTTTAATCAATCCGGCGAAGCTCACATGGTTGACGTCGGCGAAAAGGCGGTCACCCAGCGTACCGCCGTCACCGAAGGCTATATTGAAATGCAGCCGGCTACGCTCAAATTGATCGTAGACGGCGGGCACCAAAAAGGAGATGTTCTGGCCATAGCTAGAATTGCCGGCATCATGGCCAGTAAAAAAACTGCCGACCTGATTCCGCTTTGCCATCCGCTACCTCTAACGCATGTGGAAATCCAGCTGAGCGCAGAAATCGACAACAACCGGATACGTTGTCAGACCACCGTAAAAACCAACGGACAAACCGGCGTAGAAATGGAAGCGCTGACTGCCACGCAGATTACCTTGCTCACCATTTACGATATGTGCAAAGCCGTAGACAGGGGCATGGTCATCCAGTCAGTCCGATTACTGGAAAAAGATGGCGGCAAGTCGGGACACTGGCATTGCAGTCAACATTGATATTTCCATAGCCGCAATTATCGCGGCTAAAGCCGCTCCTACAATGGACAGCTAATGTGCTTGTTTATTGGTTCGGGCACACTACACTTATATTTCCAACAACGTGCCGACTATTTTGGCACTATGTATGAATAACAGCAGAGATAACTATGCCGATTATATTAAAAGAACTTGCCGATTTTTGTAACGCGCGAATTGAAGGCGGCGACCCCTCAGCAATGATCGAATCAGCGGCAGAGATTACCTCTGCATACCAGGGTCAAGTCACACAACTGACCAACAGTCGCTATGCGCAGTACATTAAAGATTCAACCGCTTCCGCCTGCTTTATTGCAGAGGGTTTTAGCGTTGAAAATGTACCTGAAGACATGGCGCTGTTAGTTTGCCCCGACCCGGAGCTCAGTTTTATCAAGGCTGTCGAATTACTGCATCCTGCCAGGATTTATGATCGGCAAATTGCGACGCAGGCAGTGCTTGAAGCTAATGTGACCTTAGGCAATAAGTTATATATCGGCCCTTACGCCGTAATTGGCCAAGATTCAAGCCTAGGCGATGGTAGCGAAATTCACGCAGGCGCCTATATCGGCAAAAATGTAAAGATAGGTAAAAACTGCCGGATTCATCCTTATGCCGTTATTTATGACGATGTAGTCGTGGGCAATAATGTCATTATTCATTCCGGGGCCATTATCGGTGCCGACGGCTTTGGTTATAAGTTTAGGAATAACGAGCATATTAAGGTTCCTCAGGTCGGTAATGTGGTCATTGAGGATAATGTCGAGATTGGCGCCAACACCTGTATAGACAGGGGCGCGTTGGGCAGCACTTCGATTGGAGCGGGCAGCAAAATCGATAATCTGGTACAAATCGGGCACAACAATAAAGTCGGCAAACACGTCATCATGTGCGGTTTAACCGGCGTTTCCGGCTCATGTAACATTGAAGATTATGCGATTCTGGCCGGCAGTTCAGGTATTGCCGATCACGTTACGATTGGTAGTGGCGCTGTAGTCATGGCGCGTTCCGGCGTAGCTGGCGATGTCAAAGCGGGTATGCAGGTTTTCGGCAGTCCGGCAAAAGATAAGAAAACGGCTTACAAAGAGCAAATCGCAATCAGCAAACTGCCTGAGCTATTGAAAAGAGTAAAAATGCTGGAAGAAAAAATCCGGATACTGGAAGAAGAGGCGTAGCTAATGCCGCGAACTTACGCCAGCCGACTCAATTCCGAGCTGCGTTGAACTATTCAAAGAGGCGTTTTTGAGAGCGTTTGCGCAGGATACAAGCTCGACACTTTTGTTGCTTGGTACAGGACAGACTTGCGGTTGCAAGCTCAGGATACTGGAGTGTAACAACACCCCCCGTCATTTTTTATAACGGGGGGTATTATTTTTAGTTACCTACGTTACCAGTAACGTTGCTGGTTTTTCTCTTCTCTAGGTTCGAGAATGTTTCTTTTTGAAGCTCAGCTACCGCACCACTTTGTAAATGCTTAGTTTCATCTTGTTTCAGCAGTACAACTAATAGAATAACAGCAGCAATAGCAACACCAGCAATCAACCATGTGTTATCTTTTTCTTGTTCTTCAGCCATTT
>JAURVK010000005.1 GCA_030655535.1 Methylobacter sp.
ATACGATGAAGGCTTGGCTTCTAAGCCAATGAAATTGAACTTGGTAGCTAACAGAGTTCTGTACTCTACACATAGTTCGGAACTACACATAGGGGTCGAAAGTCGACGGTTAATGAAAACCGATCTTTTTTGACTGGGTAAAAACAAATATCGAATCACTATTAAATAGCCAATCCATGCTTTACCTAAAAACATCAAAACGCCGCTGTTGTTTGACCAGTCGCACCAAAATCCGCAAATCCTTGATATAGGCCTCGCACCCCGCCCACAAACCGCGTTGATCATAAGCGAAACTGACAATGCCTTGTTTACTGAAATACCACCAAGCCGGACGGGGTGGTACTTACCCCGTCCGAAACCTTTGATGGATGATGTGATTACTATAGTTATCGAAACATCACTACCAAATAACCGATCCACGCTCCGCCTAAAAGCATCAAAACGCCGTTAACCGACTACTTAACAATTGCTGCGCCCTATCATCCGCACCCGATGGCAGCTTATCAGGACTGGCGTTAATCCATGCCGCTATGTCTTTCCATGCAGTGGGCGCTTGCAAATCGCGTAACAGCATGTGGTAGCCGTGCGGGTATATCGCCACCGTTTTGTTGGCCGCATCCGCTGTAAGAAATTGCCGCAAAAATGCATAAGTCGGCTCCTTGGGGATGATTTCATCTTTCTCACCGTATAGCATCAGGGTATTTCCGTGTAGCGACGCGGCGCTGTTAAAAGCCTCGTCCATCAAATCAGTCAAGCCATACACCGTTTCCACGCGAGTCGCTTTAATAACCCACGGATCACGCCCCATGGCTCTGAGCATGTCGATATTATCCGATGCCACGACGTGTAAGCCCTTCCCTGTTAAAGTCAGCCAAGGCAGGCTGTGCGCCAGCGTCCAAAGCAAACCGGTTTGATACCAAGGCATGGTTGATCTGGCCCATAACGCCGGAGCGGCCAGAATAATACCCGCAACTTCCGGCATATCCATCCGGCTCATAGCCGTGATAACTATCGCGCCGCCCATGCTTTCTCCGAGCAGATAAACCGGACATTTCGGATAGCGTTGTTTGACCAGTCGCACCAAAATCCGCAAATCCTTGGTATAGGCCTCGCACCCCGCCCACAACCCGCGTTGCGGCGCCATGCCGAAACCGCGTTGATCATAAGCGAAGCTGGCAATGCCTTGTTTACTGAAGTATTCGCCAGGCGAATCAAAAAAACGGCTGTAATCGTTAAAGCCATGCAGCGCGATAATGACTGCGTGCGCTTCGGTTTTTGGCAGCCAATGACGTAACGGTAAACTTGCGCCGTCTTCGGTCAGAAAAATGTTCGCGCCAAGTTGTGCCGCATTGTTTTGTGCGCCGGGCGGATAAGTCATCGGCATACAGCCGCTTAGAGTCATCAGTAGCAGTGCAATTAATGTGTATCTGAATTTCATGCGTTGAGTCAAATCTGTGCGGGAAGTTTTTTATTATAACCGTTGTAGCGACGATAAATCCGCACCTACAGCAGCACCACGCAAAACATCAGGCAGACCTAGCTTGCCGCTTAATCCGCTTAAGCGTTGCGGCTATCCAAACCCGGATTAAGGCTTTATCATATGCACAAATGCAGCGCCGGGGCCTGACCGGTAAAACAGTTAACACCACCATTAACAATCATTACGCTTTGGCAAGACAATCCCGTTACTCCAAAAACAGCAACTTTCGCTCATTGTCCATCAAGCGACTATTGCGTAAAGCTGCGCTTTATTTGCTGCTCACTTTCCTGGCTACCTCGATAGGCTTGTGTGTATTGTTGCGCTGGGTGCCGACACCAACTTCGGCGTTTATGGTGTATCGGCATATTGAAGATCTAATGAACGGCGGCTCGTTCAAGACCATTAAACACTCCTGGGTCGGTGCAAAGAAAATTTCGCCCCATGCCTTTTCAGCGGTTATTGCCTCCGAAGATCAACGGTTTTTTCAACACTCCGGTTTTGATTTGTATTCCATACAATCTTCTATTGATGAGTATATGGTCGGCGGTAAGCTTAGGGGGGCAAGCACTATTTCTCAACAGGTCGCCAAGAATTTATTCTTAACGCCGTCAAAAAGTTTTGTCCGCAAGGGCCTGGAGGTCTGGTTCACGCTGCTGATCGAGTTGCTGTGGAGTAAGGATCGGATCTTGGTGGTTTACTTGAATATCGCCGAATTCGGCGACCATCTATTTGGCATAGAGGCTGCAAGCCAACACTATTTTGGTATCCATGCAAGCCAAATCAGTCGATCTCAGGCGGCATTATTGGCAGCAACCTTACCTAACCCTAGACTTCTGCGGGCAGAACAGCCATCAAGATACTTGCTTAAGCGACAACATTGGATACTCCGGCAAATGCAAAATCAATGAGTTTTTTAAGACGTGTGTCTGATATAATTCGCACAAAATATAATAACTGTCCGAGACAGACTTTCTATCACCTCAGCACCCTGTAAATTAGAGATAAACCATGAGTATGCAAAAATCTATCATCAACACTCGTTTATTAGTGAATAGTTTGCTTATATCAAGTCTGCTTGGGGGTTGTGCGACCACCTCAAAAGTCAGCGAAACAGACCCCTGGGAAGGCTGGAATCGCGGCACGCAAGAATTTAATGACGATCTGGACAAGGCCGTTTTAAAACCTGTGGCAAAAGGTTATTTATGGATAACGCCAAAATTCGTTAATGACGGCATAACCAATTTCTTCAGCAATCTTAACGACATCGGCGTAACCGTCAATGATCTTCTGCAACTTAAAATGGCACAAGGCGGTATGGATGCCGGTCGATTCCTGATTAACACCACCGCTGGCGTTGCCGGTTTTGTTGATGTAGCAAAAATGATTGACCTGCCCAAACATAACGAAGACTTCGGGCAAACCTTAGGTTTCTGGGGCGTTCCGTCAGGTAATTATCTGGTCGTGCCGTTTATGGGAGCCAGTTCACCTAGAGAAGTCGCCGGGGCTATTGGCGATGCTTTATTAAATCCACTTACCTATACTTTTGTATTTGCCGGTGGCGGCGCTGCTGTCAGCGCGATTAATAGCGGAGCAAAAGCCGTTGATGTCACCGATACCCGCGCCAATTTGATGCCGACTGAGAAGATCGTTGATGAAGCCTCTGTTGATCGCTACTCCTTTATCAAAAATGCTTACCAGCAGCGTCGCGAATACCTAATCCATGACGGTAATGTTCCTGAAGAAGAGGAACTCCAGCTGGAAGATGAAGCGGGTACTGAAGCTACAGGGATTGTAAAAACAACCAGCGCGGCACCGGCAACTAGCAACCATAGCCCAAGCCTTGCCCCTGTAACCGATAACTCCAAGCACTTTCTGGACTTATCAGCGCCGGTTAAGAAGTAAGCCGAACAACGGGGCGACTAACCGGTCGCCCTTTATGTCCTGTGTTACTATCGTTTCAAAATGAAATTCTCAGTATTTTTCTTATTGTTGGCTATTTTTTCCGAATGCTCTTCATCCCCTGTTGCAAATAACTGGGCAGCAATCAAACAAACAGCACAAATCGGCGATAGCGCCCAGAGTATCGGTTCTTATACGGCCGGTTGTTTGAGCGGTGCTGTCTCGTTACCTCAAAACGGCACTGGCTATCAAGTGATGCGCCTCACACGAGGCCGTTCTTATGGTCATCCCGACTTGATACGATTTATCGAAAACATAGCGCAGACCACGAGCTCAAAGCACTGGGGAGTTTTGTTGATTGGCGACCTGGGACAACCGCGCGGCGGGCCGACCCCAAGCGGACATCGCAGCCATCAAACCGGACTCGATGTCGATATCTGGTACTTGCTTTCACCACAAGCCGCAAGCCGAAACCTGGAATTTAATGAACGTGAAATCTGGGGCGCTCCCTCAGTTCTTGTCGCCGAATCGGATGCTATCAATGATAATCAATGGTCGACGGCTCACGAGAAAATTCTCGAGACTGCGGCGCGCAGACCCGAAGTCGAGCGCATCTTCGTCAACCCCAGCATCAAACGGCTATTATGCGCACATAAGCCAAGCCATGACTGGCTAAGAAAAATTCGTCCGTGGTGGGGACATGACGATCATTTTCATGTGCGCCTCAAATGTCCATTGAATAATAAAAACTGCACCGGACAGGAATCGCCTGCTGAAAGCGACGGCTGTGATGCTTCATTGGCCTGGTGGTTTTCAGAGGAAGCCAAAAAGCCGACTCCAGCAGCCAAAAAACCGGAAGCGCTCGCACTTCCGGCACTCTGCGATGTCGTTTTAAAAGCAAATAACCAAACTAAATCAAGCCCTTCTCATCCCGAATCGGAACGATAAAGCCCAGCCCGTCATCCGTTGCAATAAATTCGGACAACTCCAGCCGCAGCTTATCCAGCGCCTCATCAAGCGATTCCCGCTTGACCTGATGAAACGAAGGCAGCATGGTTGATGCGTTATGGTACTTCAAAATATCCAGTAAAATTCTGGCTTGCTCAATGGTGTATCGATGTTTCACAACTTCTCCGTGGCTAAATCTGTTTTATTTTTTCGCACAAGCTTAGATAATTAAGGTTCAAAGTCGGCTGGTGTTAGGGCTTAGATTCTTTCGCCTTTCGCCTTTCGCCTTAATCAATAAGTTTTCATCAATCCATCCAGCGTCAACCCGCAACTGGGGGCAAACGCTTTCATAAAAAAAACAACTTCCGGTTGCTCTGATGCGCCGATAGTTAAAGCCAATTGCGCGGCGGCAGTTTCAAATTCCAAATTCCCGGCTTTTAATTCAGCCTGACATTTGAGATAAGCCGATATTTTATCCGCCGCCTTGATAATCTGCACATGCTCTATCGGCATTCTGTCGTGCTGAATTAGCACCTGAAAATCCGCCTGTAACTCAACCGGCAAAAGCGTCAGCAACTCCAGCTCAGCCTGATGTTCGATTCGCTTGTAAGCGGCGCTGATTTCCTGGGAATGATATTTGATAGGCGTCGGCAAATCGCCGGTAATCACTTCGGTAATGTCATGATACAAAGCCGCCGTAGCAACCGCATTGGCATCCACATTGCCGTCATAATAACGATTTTTAATCAACGCCAGCGTGTGGGCAATAACCGACACTTCCCAACTATGCTCCATCACATTTTCATCATGCGCATTGCGCTTTAGTCCCCAGCGTTTGATCCATCTCAGTCGCGATAAATAGGCGTAAAAACTACTGCTTACTTGTTCCATCATATTTCTTCAATGAACGTGTTTTCTATCGGCGTCTGTACATAATGCTTGCTATTATCCCAGAAGAAATAATAGCCCTTGTCGCCGGTGGCGACTTTGCCATTACTGATCGTCCAGGGTTTCACTGTTGAACCATTGGCATAAGCGACCCGATAATTCCCGTCCAGAAACTCAACTGCCTTCCTGACAACCGGTTTTGTTGATCCTGCGTACAACCCGCCAGCAAAACCAGCATCCCTAATAGACTAATTACTTTCATCGATTAAACCTTTTATATATTTATAGCTGTTGATTGAACGTCTATGATGCTTAAATATACCATTTTACCCGTATCTAAACATCATGCTCATTCAGTGGTACCCCGGCCATATGCACAAGGCCGGCAAAGAAGTCAAAGAAATCCTGCCCCAGGTTGACCTGGTCATCGAAATTTTGGACGCGCGCATTCCGTTCAGCAGCCAAAACCCGATGCTGACCGACCTGCGCGGCGACAAGCCCTGCATCAAAGTGCTCAGTAAAAGCGATCTTGCCGACCCTGAGATTACGCAACAATGGCAAATCTATCTGGAGCAGGAACAAGGCGTAAAAACCCTGGCGTTGACCACCGAGCAGCCCGAAAAAATGCGCCAGCTGACCGAGCTGTGCCACAAGATGCTGCCGACAAAACAGAGTAGCGGCCGACTCATCCACACGCTGATCATGGGCATACCCAATGTCGGAAAATCCACGCTGATCAACATATTGGCCGGCAGAATAATTGCCAAAACAGGCAACGAACCGGCTATCACCAAGAGCCAGCAACGCATCGACATCGGCAACGGCATTATTCTTTTGGACACGCCCGGCATGTTGTGGCCCAACGTCGAAAATAAAAACAGCGGCTACCGGCTGGCGACCACCGGCGCGATCAAGGACACCGCCATCAGTCATGACCATGTCGCCTTCTTCGCGGCCGAATACCTGTTACTGCATTACCCTGATTTACTGCAAACCCGTTTTCAGCTGGAACAACTCCCGGAAAGCGAGCAACAGCTGATGGAAGCCATCGGCAAAAAGCGCGGCTGTCTGCGTTCAGGCGGACGCATCGAGATGGATAAAGTGTCCAAAATCCTGCTGTCTGAATTCCGCGCCGGAACCATCGGAAGAATCAGTCTGGAAACCCCGGACATGATGGAAAAAGAACTGGCGGAACTGGTGATTATCCGTGAGCAGAAAGAAGCCAAGAAAAAAGCCCGGAAGCAGAAATGGAAAGGGGCAGGCTAACTTGTGTCGCCAAGAGGCTCTAGCTTACTGTTTAGACAAGTTGATTATAGCTGTGAACAAAAACCAGAGAACTAAACGAAACCATGAAAAGATTTTTCTTACTGATACTGTCAATTTGGCGTCAACAATTAAAGGTTTACCTTGGCGTCGCCCTGACTGGCGCAATAATCGGCATTTTTGTATTAGCCCCAAGTTACGACTACATCTACGCACGCGAACTGACAGCCGATCCGCTGTCATCAATCGAATATGTCTTAAGGCAGATCGCGTCTCTTTTTACCGGAAATCTGTCCGATGAAAGCGCTGCATTGCTTATATTCTATGCCGAAATCGGCGCGATGCTTGGGCTATTGTCTCTGGTGCTATACAAATTTATTCATAAACGCCTAGTCAATATCGACCACTTAAAAACCGAATTAGATAAAGATTTACTGTCGATTATTCAGAAAGGTGAAGGCTCTTATTTGGAATTTAAATCTTCGCTGCGTTGGGATATGATTGAATCACGCATCAATCGCTCATTGGAAGGCGTCGTTCTAAAAACACTCGCCGGATTTTTGAATAGTCATCTAAGCGGAACATTACTGATTGGCGTAGCGGACGATGGCCAGATTATCGGTCTGGATAAGGATTATCAAACCCTAAAAAAACCGAATCAGGACGGTTTTGAACAAAATTTAATGGCGGCTATTTCAAATAATTTGGGCACTGATCTCTGCCAATTTGTCCACATACTATTTCATGTAATTGATAATAAGGAAGTTTGCCGACTTATTGTTTCTCCTGCACCCAGACCCGTATTTTTAGATCAAGGCAATACACCAAAATTTTTTGTTAGAACCGGCGGGGGAACTCGTGATTTGAATATTCGGGAAGCGTTAGATTATATTCACGGCAGATGGAAACGCGTAAAATAATGCGCAAGAAGAAAAGAACAAAAAATTACCTTTATGACTTAAGTAGTTGAATAAGCCTATTTTTAATTAGAGGCAGTTTACACAGATTTTTTTATACCCTCGTATCAGGCGGGCTTGATGCGCTAGAGATTGCAGCTTCCAT
Source organism: Methylobacter sp. (assembly GCA_030655535.1). GTDB lineage: Bacteria > Pseudomonadota > Gammaproteobacteria > Methylococcales > Methylomonadaceae > Methylobacter_A. Next base: position 7,541 of record JAURVK010000005.1, read on the forward strand.
CCGCTTTACGATAAGTGGTTTGTTAATGTCGGTTGGTTTGGTCATCATGACTGTCGAAATGCCTTCCTGGAATCGGAACAACTATCAAGCAGGGTCTGTTTGAAAGTTCGCAACAGAAAAACGAGAAAAAAATAAAACAAGTCGAAGCTGTGCAGCTTTCTATCGAAATACACATAGCTTATTTAGCACAACGTTTCGATTCCTTGACAAGGAGGCCCTTATGACAGAAGTACCGCAACCCTCACGCACCATCCTTCTTGTGGATGATGAAGTTAACATCATTAATGCTCTTAAGCGTACTTTACGACCTGATGGCTATACCATCCTGGCCGCCAATAGCGCCGAAGAGGGTCTTGCCTTATTGGCGAAGCACGAAGTGGGCGTCATCATTTCCGATCAACGCATGTCGCATATGACTGGCGTGGAATTTCTACGTAAAGTTAAGACACTGTATCCTAAAACATTACGCATTGTACTGTCCGGTTATACCGAACTCGAATCAATCACTAGCGCCATTAACGAAGGTGCGATTTATAAATTTCTAACCAAACCCTGGGATGATGACTTGCTTCGGGATAACATTCGCGAGGCATTTCAGCACTATGAAATGGAACAGGAAAACGTGCGTTTAAGCCGGGAACTTCAATCGGCCAATAACGAACTTTCCATGCTCAATCAAAATCTTGAGCAAAAAGTAGCCGATAAAACCCGTGAAATTATACACAGCATTAATTTATTGCAAATTTCACAGGAAATCCTTGAGCATTTACCGATAGGCATCATTGGTATTGACGTACAGAATATGATAGTCGTTTCCAACCGATGCGCCGAGGCGCTATTCGACCAACCTCCCGGCACTTGTCTGCTCGGCCTTATGGCGGGTGATGTTTTGCCCGAGGCGCTTTTACAATTGTTACAAGACACCTATTCCGGTAACTTTACTCAACTTGATGGCGGAATTGTAACGTTGAATAAAGGTGTTTCCATGCAGGTATTAATAAGCACAATGGGAGATGTTAGCCAATCGAAAGGAATCATTATTATATTGTCGCCATTAAAGGAAAGCTGAAATGCTCACTTTAAAAAATAAATTTGCATGTTTGGCAGATTTGCCGTCAATGCCGACATTGCTAATGGAAGCGTTACAACAGGTTAATAGCAAACACGATATGACGACACTGGTCGACAAAATCAGCCGGGATCCGTCCATGGCAGTACGCATTTTACGTATTGTCAATTCACCTTTTTACGGCATGTACAGAGAAATAGGTTCTTTACGCGAAGCCATCGTATTACTGGGCATTAACCGAGTACGAGACATATTAGTTAGTATCTGTTTTTCAAAAATGCTGCCTATACGCCATAAAGATTTTAATTATAGCTTATTCTTGCATCACAGCATGGCCGTTGCCGAATGTACCCGGCAGCTTGCAAGCTGCACCAATACCAGCCCTGATTTTGCCTTCACGGCGGGATTGTTACATGACATCGGAGACCTGATGATTGTCATGCATTTTCATCCTGATGAATTCAGCCAGGAGCAGGCCTCCACCCTGATAGAAACGAAACGACGCCTATTAGGCTTTGATCATATGGAAATAGGTGGTAGGGCTGCACAGCACTGGAATCTTCCAACGGCTATTCAGGAGGCCATTGAGCAACACGAAACGCCACCCCAGCCCGGCGCTGCCAAGTCGCTCGCATTACTGGTCTATACCGCCAATTTGTTGATTGTCAAAGTTGAACAATCCAATGAATTCGCTCTGGAGGTACACGACCCCATTTGCACCGCGCTTGCCAGACTCAACGTTTCAATCGACCAAGCGACACATTGTACTGACAGCGGACGGCAGTTTGCTGATCAGATCATTACCTTATCTTAAACAGGGAATTGTATGCTATTAAATGAAGCTCACCAGCTCAACTGGATTCATGATTTATACCGCTTAGCTCAATCCGATCTGCTTGCCAACAAAACCAATGAGCTATTTGAAAGTATCTTGCAGCATATTGTACAAGGCTTTCATGCCGATACCGGTTCATTAGCCTTGCGTCAGGAGGAGGGTGGGGCGCTGACTATTGTGGCCGGTATTGGTTTACCGGCGGAATGCATAGGGAGCGCCATAGCCCATGGCAACGGAATTATCGGTTGGGTGGTAGAAAACGGAAAACCGCTGTTACTTAAAGGAGATGTTGTAGGCGATCCACGTTTTTGTCGCCCTACTCGCAGGGAGCAAACGCCTGTTCCATCATCAGCACTTTGTTGGCCGTTACAATTGGATAACAGGATTATTGGGGCATTAAGCGTCAACAGAATTATTGGCGTATTAAGTGTCAACAGTCTGGATGAACAGGCGGGGTATACCGAGGCGGATCTGGAATTCGGATGTGTGCTGGTTAACCTGATTACCCTAGTCATTGATAATGCCAATCTGCATCATGAAAAGCAGCAACGCATAGAGCAGTATGCCGAGACAAACGAACATTACATGCAAGTGAATCAGCGATTACAAACCACTCTCGATAAACTTCAGAAAGTACAACACCAACTGATACAATCAGAAAAAATGGCTTCTGTTGGTCAATTGGCGGCAGGCGTAGCGCATGAAATTAATAATCCTATTGGCTATATCAACTCCAATCTGACCGCCTTAAAAAACTATATCGATAATTTGCTGGCATTGGTGGAAATTTACGAAAAAGCCGAAGCAACGAGCGACGATACCGAGCAACTCGCACACATTAAAGCCTTTAAGCAAAAAATAGATCTGGAGTATCTGAAGACTGATGTACTCGATTTATTGGAAGAATCTCAAGAAGGCACGACACGGGTAAAAAAAATCATTCAAGATCTTAAAGACTTCTCTCATCTGGGCGGTGATGATGACTGGCAATGGACTAATCTGCACGCAGGGCTTGAATCTACGCTCAATATTGCTAACAACGAAATTAAATACAAAGCACAAATTATCAAAGAATTCGGCGACCTGCCTGAGGTAAGATGCTTGCCGCATCAGCTAAATCAGGTATTTATGAATTTGCTGATCAATGCGGCTCACGCTATTGAAAAGGAAGGTATTATCACCTTACGTACCGGAACAGAAAATGACTACGCGTGGGTGGAAATCAGCGATACCGGCAAAGGCATAGCCCCAGAACATCAAAGTAAAATTTTTGATCCCTTTTTTACAACCAAGCCGGTTGGCAAAGGCACCGGATTAGGACTTTCGGTTTCCTACGCTATTATCAAAAAACATCAGGGGGAAATTCAACTGACCAGCCAGTTAGGTCAAGGGACAACCTTTCGAATTATCCTGCCTATTGCCGGAGCGATTATTGAAAATGCATAAAATGACGGTTATGTTGTTTGAAATGAAACTGGAGTGGTCATGCTGACTGAAGTGGCTAGCGATGTGCATGACAAATCTGCCGCGATATTGTTTGTCGATGATGAAGCCAATGTGCTTAAAGCCCTGCGCCGCTTATTTCATAATGAACCGTATCTCGCCTACTTTGCCTCAAACGGCGCCGAAGGCCTGGAGATATTACGGCAAAATGCCGTTGACCTGATTATTTCCGATATGCGTATGCCGGAAATGAGCGGTGCGGAATTTTTAACCGAGGTTTTCATGCAATGGCCGGAGACTGTCCGTATTTTATTGACCGGCTATGCCGATTTTCAATCGGCGATTGATGCCGTCAATAAAGGGCGTATTTACAATTATTGCAATAAACCCTGGAATGATGAGGAACTTAAATTACTGGTTCGCAATGCCCTGGAACAAAAGCGTCTGCACGAGGAGCGGGATCGTTTATCCGACATTATTCGCCAACAAAATACTGAATTAAAAGAGCTCAACGAACATCTGGAAGAAAAAGTCGAGCAGCGCACCGAGCAGCTGAACAATGCTATGCAGCATCTTGACCGGGCAAATAAGAGCCTGGAAAAACAATATATCGATTCCATCAAGGCATTCTCACGTATTATTGAAATGCGCCCCGGCATTAAAAGCGGACAGTCAAAATATATCGCCGAAAAAGCCTTGCTGGTTGCCCGTAAACTGGGCATTAACGCAGAAGAGAGGAAAAATATTTTTTATGCCGGGTTGCTGATACAGATCGGCAAGATGAGTTTGCCGGATAAATTGCTGGCAGAATCTTATTACTCAATACCGCTTGCCGACAAACAAAGCTATTTAAAACATGCCGTAGAAGGCGAAGCTTTATTGAAGGGATTGACCCAGTTAAAAGGCGCTTCTGTTTTAATCCGGCATCAATACGAACGTTACGACGGCTCAGGTCTTCCCGACGGTCTGGCTAAACAAAAAATCCCCCTGGGATCCCGTATTCTGAATGTGGTCGGCGACTATATCGCGTATCTTGAGGGTTCAATGACCGGTGAAGTCATGTCCGTTAGCACAGCCGTCATTCAACTAACGAGCCGAAGAGGGAGCTATTATGACCCCGATATTATCGATGTTTTCGTTAAAGTGCTTAAAGAGACATCCGTTGAAGAGGAAGTGACTACGGAACCCCCTGAAATTAAAAAATCATGGAAGAACAGCAGACTACTGGGTGGGTCAGAAAGTTTTATCGTGGAGCGCCCGGTTATGGAAATTTCATGGATGCAGCTGAAACTCGGCATGGAAGTGGATAGCATTTATTTTGAGAATAAGCCTTATCTTAGAAATTGTGTTGTGGATCAACGGATAATTGACAATATCAAGGCATTAAGAGAGAACGCCGGTAAAAATCCCGTCATTAAAATTCGCATGGGCAAGAAATAATGCAACTCATGCCACACTCAAGAACTACACGACAACATCGAACAACCCGCCCGTTGCCTTGCCCAGTCGGGGCGTTTTAAGGCAAATGCTTCTTTGCCCGGTTGTTCGTCGTAGGGATGGCGAAACAGTTCTAATAACTCATTAACCATCGAAAAATCGCCCTGCTCTGCTTTGTCTATCGCCAGTTGCGCCAGATAATTGCGTAAAACGTATTTGGGATTGGCGGCGTTCATGCTTTTGATCCGCTCGGCATCGGCTATGCCGGAAGCTTGAACCCGCTTTATATAAGACCTGAGCCAGTTACCCAGACGCGCTTTGTAATCATCGGTTATCTGCTCCGGCACATAATAGGCTTCCATCAGCGGCGTCATCAAAGCCTCATCACTGAGTTCAACATCCATACCCAGCATCGCAAGCTTGCGGTAAAAAATGGTCATGTCCGTTTCAACCCATTGCAACAGGATCAACAACTCGGTGTTTAGTTCATCATCGATGGACGGATCATAGGTATTCAGCCCCAGCTTGGCGGCGACCATGGTTTGCCAGCCCCGCTCAAATGTTTCCTCATAAGCATTGATCGCCTGTTGCAGAGGCTCAACCTGTTCTATCAGCGGATAAATGGCGTTGGCCAGTTGCCCGAGATTCCAGAAAGCGATTTGCGGCTGGTTGCCGAAACGATACCGCCGATCCGCCGCATCGGTGGTATTGGGCGTCCAGTTGGGGTCGTAATTTTCCAGCCAGCCGTAAGGGCCGTAATCTATAGTGAAACCGAGTATCGACATATTATCGGTATTCATCACGCCATGAACAAAGCCGACACGCTGCCAGTGCACTATCATTTTTGCCGTTCTGCGACAAACTTCTTCAAACCAAGCCAGATAAACATCACGCGACGGCTCGCCCAAATGCGGAAAATCGGTGCGGATCGTGTAATCCAGCAATTTTTTCATCAGCTCGACCTCGCCTCTAGCGGCGAAAATCTGAAAACTGCCAAAGCGGGTAAACGACGGCGCAACCCGGCAAACCACGGCGCCCGGCTCCGGTTTGGGGTCGCCGCTGTAAAACATATCCCGAACAACCTGCTCGCCGGTCAGTATCAGACTCAATGCCCGCGTGGTCGGCACACCCAGATGATGCATAGCTTCGCTGCACAAAAACTCGCGCACCGATGAACGCAATACCGCCAAGCCGTCCGCATTCCTTGAGTAAGGTGTGGAACCTGCACCTTTCAGCTGCAAGGTTAAATGCTCGCCATGACGATTGACCACCTCGCCCAGATTAATCGCACGACCGTCACCGAGCTGCCCCGCCCAGTTGCCGAACTGGTGCCCGCCGTAACACGTCGCATAAGGATCCATGCCGGGTAACAGACGATTACCGGCAAGCACTTGGGTAAAATCGGCAGATTTGCAGACTTCCTCGCTCAAATCCAGCAACTCTGCAACCTCCCTGGAATAAGCGACTGTTTGCGGATCGGCAACTTGAGTCGGCAACACCCGAGAATAACAGGCACTGAATACCTGACGTCGATTATTGACAATTTCAGGATCAGCAGGTAACTCGCGCATAAAACGATTATCGAAAATCAAATCATCGAGTCGCGATATTTTTGTTTGGGAATCCATCATAATCGTAAAATCTCTCGTCAGTCCGCTTATCATTATATACGGCTCTGCCTCGGAATCGCCATATCGCCATGGAGGATAACGTTCGAAGCTCTCGCGTTATTTAGATCGCACGAGTGTCTCCGAACCTTCACATCCCTACGCCTGGATTTGCTTCGCGCTCTATCGAGTCAGTCATCCCTGCCAAAATGACGGTGTCTCGTAGACATTTGCGTATAAAGCTGAGCCCGTATTCAGTAAACAGTTAAATGGATAATTTGTGTTTATTCTAGCGTTAAACATGAATTCCCCTTAATATTCAGTTAAAATGATTGCGTTAAAAACCCCCGCTTTGAGTTGGCGGTGTGTCATTTTATTTAATGAATTACTCTGAGGCCGTCGTATGCATAAAAATCTTCTTACCTTCATTTGGAGCGCCACCTTGCTCCTTGCACACTCATGGAGTCAAGCGGCCAGCGACTTACCTCCTACAGCCAAGGTAGATATGGGGCCGGTAGAAGAAGTCTGCTCCGATTTTATTTCTCCCGAATGGCGTAAAGAACAAGTCATCGATGGCGTAAAAATACAGGCTTCACGACTATGTAATCCAGACAACCCGTCTGACATTGCCGCCTTTGTCAAGGGCACCAACGGCGTTTCCATGAAAACACTGATGGAAACTCAACTCGCTGCCGACGCCATCACCATGTCGGACGATATCGACGGCGACGGCGACCCCGATAAAATCATTATCAGGCTCGAAATTGTCGAACTCAACGGCCATTCGCCGGATATGAAAGACCCCACCACCACCTTCGATATTGCACCGGGCATACAACCGACTTTTTGGGTTTTCGCCCCAAAAACTCGGGATATGTCAACTAAAAGCCTTTACGAACTGGAAGCCAATCCCTTGCTGCGCGTACCGTCTCCGGTCATTCGCGTCGAGCAGGATGACGTAATCTGGCTGATTGTGGAAAATACCCATTATTTGCCGCATTCTTTGCATTTGCACGGTATCGATCATCCGTTCATGGATCATGTCGGCGTCGGCAATGATGGCGTTGCCCAAACCAGCAACATGGATATTATGCCAGGCGCAAGTAAAACCTACGTGATCAAGCCGCGCCAACCGGGCACCATGTATTACCATTGCCATGTTCAGCCGCACACTCATATTCCAATGGGCTTGCAGGGTATTTTTGTGGTTGAGGAAAATCGCCCCAACAACTGGCCGCAAACTCTTAATGTCGGCGCCGGCCAGGTACGCCATCCCTCGGTAGCTGTGCTTGAAAAATATGCACGGGAATATGACTTGCACTATGAGTCGGCCGACAAGGAGCTGCACAGCATTATTGCCCGATCAGCCAACGATCCGCGTCTGATTGCCAAGCACATGAACATGGAATACGACACGACCGACGCCACCGATGATTATTTTATGCTCAACGGTCGCTCTTTCCCTTATACCTTAAGGGAATCGTTGATTGAAATGCACAAGGATGAAAAAGTTAAACTACGGGTTTTAAATGGTCACACCGAAGCCATGGCTCTACACATTCACGGTCATAAACCAACCATAACCCATTATGACGGCGTCGATAATGGCTCCGGCTCCTATATCCAGCGCGATGTACACGGCATGGTGCCTGCACAACGCCTGGACCTGGAATTAAGCGGTGTCGATGATGGCTTAAACAGCTTCGGCCAAGGCATCTGGATGTTCCATGACCATGTTGAAAAAGCGTTTACCACTAACGGCGTTGGTGAGGGCGGCGATATCAGTCTGGTCGTCTATGACGGCTTCCTTGATGAAAAAGGCATTCCCAAATCGCACGGCATGAGCCTTGCACCTTATTTTACTAAAGGTATGTGGAAACGTGATTATCCGATATGGCAAGATTATGACGAGTGGCGCAGCTTAGGTCTGCCGGATCTGAAAGCAGACTACCAACCTTCCAAAGTGGCGGTACAAACCGTACAAGCACAATGGGCGCCAGAAACTCCGCAAGCTGAACCGGAAAGCTCTGCTTTTGGAAAATTAGTATTCGGTTTAATACTCGGCTTATTAAGCTATGTGCTGATAATTAACCGGAAGATGATTTACGACCGTGTTCGTAAACTGACTAATAAATAAGCCAAGCAGGGTGGGCAGCGCTTTTCTGCCCACCCTAGCCGACTTCATCACTTAAAGGCAGCATATTCTTAAGACTAGGCACAAGGACACCCAATGCCGTCTCCTTATACCTAAGCCAATCTCGACTACGGATAATACCTCTCGATAAAAGACCGTCGCTTTTTATGCGTTTGTACCATAAAAATGACTATTAAACAGAGAAGGCCGATGACCTCAATATGATGCGACCCCGTTCTATAATTGCTGTAGCACTGGTCTGCGGTTGCTTTTCGGTATCAGCAGAACCCATTCATCTACAGCTACGCTGGCATCACCAGTTTCAATTCGCCGGCTATTATGCGGCGTTAGAAAAAGGTTATTACAAAAAAGCCGGACTCGACGTCATTATCCACGAAGGTACCCCGGGAAAAAAACCGGTACAGGAAGTCCTTCAAGGCCATGCCCACTATGGCGAGGCCAACAGCGAACTACTACTGGAACGGTTGCGCGGCGCACCGCTAGTCGCCTTGGCTGCGATATACCAGCATTCTCCTTCGGTGTTACTGGCACGCAAAGATGCCGGCATTTTTTCACCTGACGATTTAGTCGGGAAAAAAATCATGTTGATGGATCAAACCATGGACGCTGATTTTGTCGCGATGTTCAATAATGAGGGCATAGACATCAGCCGTCTTCATGTCATCCCCAGCAGTTATGACATTAACGATCTAGTTGATGGCAAAGTAGACGCGTTTAATTCGTACTTAAGCAATGAGCCTTATTTTCTAAAGCAGCAAGGGCTTGAATTCACCGTACTGAACCCGCGCAACTACGGCGTCGATTTCTACAGCGACATTCTGTTTACCACGGAAGACGAGCTTAAACAGCATCCCGAACGCGTCAAAGCCTTCCGTCAAGCCAGTCTCGAAGGCTGGTATTACGCCATGAATCACCCGCAAGAAATCATTGATCTGTTGCTCAACAAATATAAAGTCGCCAAATCCAGAGACCATCTTGAGTTTGAAGCCGATGCAATACGTTCATTGATCATGCCTGATGTCATCGATCTGGGACACATGAACCCCTGGCGCTGGCGACATATGGCAGAAATATTCATCAACGCGGGCATGGTTGAAAACGATCAATTTTTGCAAGATTTTAGCTATAACCCCGATCCCAAAGCCGATCAAGAAAAGCTGTTTCAATATGTCAAAATTGCCGTAGTCATTAGCCTATTAACCGGTGTTATTACTTTAATTCTATTAGCTTCCTATAGAGCGCAAAAACGAAAAAATAAAATAGCCGACCGTAACGAAAAACTTTTGCGGCTGGCGCACGATACTGCCGGTATAGGCTACTACGTGGTCGACCTTGCGAACGGTCGCTGGGAAAGTTCGCCTATGCTGGATCAGATTTTCGGCATTGATGCACACTTTGAACGGGATATCCCCAATTGGGCAGCGTTGATTGATCCTGAACACCGTCAACGGGCAGTTGATCAGCATCAGGAAATAATCCGTAACCACGAACAGTTTTCGATGGAATATACAATCGTCCGTCCTAGCGATAACAAAACATGCTGGGTGATCGCCCATGGCGACATCGAGTGCGACAAGGTCGGAAAACCCGTAAAACTGGTTGGCACCATTCAGGATATTACCGAACGCAAACAAGCGGAAGTCGCCCTACGCGAAAGCGAAGATGCATTTCGGCACCTGTTTGAAGATTCCAAAGACCCCATTTTGCTTATCAAAGAAGGTCGTTTCCTCGACTGCAACGCCGCCGCCTTAACACAGCTCGGGTATCACTCAAGATCTGAATTGATCAATTGCAGACCCGATGAAATATCTCCCGACTATCAACCCGACGGACGATCCTCTGAGGATAAAGCTGTTGAAATGATAGCCACTGCTGTACGGCTGGGTTATCACCGGTTCGAATGGCAGCATGTGCGAGCCGATGGATCACCTCTTCCTGTCGAGGTGTCGCTAACGCCTATGACAGTGCATGGCGAGCTTATTGTCCATGCCTGTTGGCGTGACATCACCGAGCGCAAGGCCGTCGAAAATGATTTACGTAACCGTACCGATGAACTGGCCTTACAAAACCGAGTTCTTCAGTTAATTAACCAAGGGCTTGACCTATCCACCGTATTGGATGAATTAGCACAACAAATTGAAGCGCTACATCCTAATATGTTGTGCTCAATTTTACTGTTGGACGAAGACAATAAACATCTACGCTATGGTGCAGCACCCAGCTTACCCGACTCTTACAATCAAGCCATTGATGGCCTGGCGATTGGCAACAGCGTGGGTTCTTGCGGTACGGCGGCGTATCTCGGTGAACGCGTTATCGTTGAAGATGTGCAACAGCATCCTTATTGGGAAACGTATCGCGATCTCGCCAAACAAGCCAACCTGCAATCCTGCTGGTCACAGCCGATTAAAAATAACCTGGGGGGAGTGATCGGGACTTTCGCCGTCTATCATCGACTACCGGCGCAACCAACCGATGCCGAAATCGACCTGATAGACCACTATGCCGGCCTGGCACAATTAGCGATTGAACGAAACCGGTCAATGATACAAATAGAAAAATCCCTATCCATACTGAAAGCCACTTTGGAATCCACCGGCGAGGCCATTCTGGCTGTAGATCTGAACAACAATTGGCTGCTGCATAACCAAAAATTCGCTGATTTGTGGCAAATTCCCGATGAAATCATCGCCGCCAAAATGAACGCTAAAGACGGCAGTCCAGAACTATTGTACGGCGCTAATCAAATCAAAAACGCCGAGACTTTCTCAAGAAAAACAACCGAACTGTATGCAACCCCGGAAGCTCATTCCTTCGATACTATTGAGTTTAATGATGGAAAAATCGTCGAGCGCTATTCCATCCCCCAGATAATTAACCATAAAGTGGTCGGCAGGGTGTGGAGTTTTCGCGATGTTACCGAGCAGAAACAGGCCGAAGCCGGGCTACGCATCGCCGCAACCGCCTTTGAATCGCAAGAAGGCATGTCCATCACCGATGCCAATCAGATTATTCTGAAAGTCAACAAGGCGTTTACCCGCGTCACCGGCTACAGTCTGGAAGAAGCCATTGGACAAACCCATGCTTTTCTTAAATCAGATCGCCAGGATGACCGCTTCTACCAAGAACTGCAACATAGCCTAAAACTGAATGGCTACTGGGAGGGCGAAATATGGAACAAACGCAAAAACGGCGACATCTACCCCGAATGGCTCAACATTACCACGGTCAGCGATGCGAATAACCAGATCATTAACTACGTTTCCGCTTTCACCGACATCTCCAAAAATAAGGAAGCTGAAGAAACCATTCACAATCTGGCTTATTACGATCCGCTCACGGCACTGCCAAATCGCCGCCTGCTGTGGGAGCGACTGACGCATGCCATCGAAATGGAGCGACGCGACGGCAAACAACTGGCATTGCTGATGCTTGACCTGGATCGTTTCAAAGCAGTCAATGACAGCATGGGACACTTGGCGGGTGACGAATTACTGCAACAAGTCGCTGCCCGTATCAAAGCTAAATTGCGCGATGTCGATATGGTTGCTCGTTTGGGTGGCGATGAGTTTGTCGTTCTGCTGGAAAATATTACGCATCCGGAAGATGCGGCGCGTGTCGCCGAGGATATCGTCGCCGACTTAAGCAAGCCATTTCAATTGCTGCAAAGTAGCATTACCTATCCTGAGCTAAGCCGAAAGGTGATAATCGGCGCCAGCATGGGCATTAGCTTGTTTCCGCAGCACGGCGACAGCCCTGAAAAGCTGATGGATAATGCCGACATTGCGCTTTACCGTGCCAAAGATGAAGGGCGCGGCTGTTTTGCCTATTTTTCCGAAGAATTTACCGTTATCGCCCGTGAACGTATCGCCCTGGAAGCTCGCCTGCGTCGCGCCACTGAACGACAGGAATTGTGTGTCTATTATCAGGCACAAATCGACATCGTCAGCGGCTTGATAATCGGCGCAGAGGCGTTGGTACGCTGGCAAGACCCAGTCAATGGACTAATTTCTCCAGCCGGTTTTATCCCTATTGCTGAAGAAACCGGTTTAATTCTAGAAATTGGCGCCTGGGTGCTGCGTGAAACTTGCCTGCAAGGCCGACACTGGATAGACGCCGGTTTGCCGCCGTTAACCTTAGCAGTCAACGTATCGCCGCACCAGTTCCGCCGTAGCGACATCAGTGCTCTGGTAGCAAAGGTGTTGCACGAAACCGGCTTTCCGGCCGAACTATTAGAACTGGAGTTAACCGAAAGCGGCTTAATGGAAAACGAAGAAAAAGCCGTCGAGGTACTCAATAATTTGCGCGCTCAAGGTATTCGACTGGCCATTGACGACTTCGGCACCGGTTATTCGTCGCTGTCCTACCTGAAGCGTTTTCCGCTGGATGTGCTGAAAATCGACAAGAGCTTTATCGATGACATTCCCTCGGTACAAGACGACATGGAAATTACCGCGACGATAATTGCGATGGGGCATATTTTAGGCTTCAAGGTATTGGCCGAAGGCGTAGAAACGCTTGAGCAACTGGCATTCCTGAGGGAAAAAGGCTGCGACGCTTATCAGGGCTTTATCAAAAGCAAGCCCCTGCCGGCCGAAGAGTTTGCCCGGTTATTGCACGCCCAAAGCCAGCTTAGGGAACAGAAAATAACTAAAATACCCTTTATCGTGGGACACACATTCCAGGAACGCCAAGCCCCAGCTTGGCGCGACAAGCAGCCAGACGATTGACGATGGAGAAAGCCGAGCTGGGGCTCGGCGTTCCCAGAGCTCTGCCGCTTTCTGCGCTGTGGGATGTTTGTAATTTCTGCTTTCCTTAGGACTCCAGAAAATACAGCAATCGGAGCTCAAAGCTGACTTTGAATGTATTTCCAGAAAATACCCGGCCTACAATTCCCGCGTTGCGCTGAATTTAATATCCGGCCAGCGTTCTTCGGTCAGTTGCAGGTTGACACGGCTGTTGGCGACATAAACCAAATAACCGCCGCCGTCTTCAGCCAGATTGTCAAAGGCTTTGTTTCTGAATTCCTCCAGCTTGGCCGGTTTGTCGGAACTGACCCAGCGCACCGCTGAGATGGGTATCGCATCATAAACGCATTCGACATTGTATTCGCTTTTAAGCCTGAACGCGGTGACGTCAAACTGCAAAACACCGACCGCACCCAGAATCAAATCATTATTTTTTAGCGGCCTAAACAACTGGGTCGCACCTTCTTCGGTCAACTGCACCAGTCCTTTTTGCAAGGCTTTGGCTCTTAACGGGTCTTTTAACACCACCCGGCGGAATAATTCCGGCGCAAAATAAGGAATACCGCCGTATTTAAGCGTTTCGCCCTGGGTAAAGGTATCGCCGACTTGAATGGTACCGTGATTATGCAGACCGATAATGTCGCCGGGATAGGCTTCTTCGACGCTTTTCCGACTATCGGCCTGAAAAGTGATCGCGTTGGCAACCTGAATATTTTTACCGATACGCACATGATGAATCTTCATGCCTTTGTCGAATTTACCGGAACAGACTCTTAAAAAGGCAATCCGATCCCGATGCGACGGATCCATGTTGGCCTGAACTTTAAACACAAAGCCGCTAAACGCCGGTTCTTCCGGTAAAACCTCGCGCTGTTCTGCCTGCCTTGGCCTCGGCGACGGCGCATATTCGGCGAATGCATCGAGCAACTCGATAATGCCGAAGTTATTGATGGCCGAACCGAAAAAAACCGGCGTCAAGTTGCCCGCCAGATAGTCTTCAAGATCGAATTCATGACTGGCGCCTTTGACCAAATCGATTTCATCCCTGAGTTCTTCGGCCTGATCGTCCAGCAACTCGTCCAGCTTTGGGTTATGCAAGCCTTTGATAATTTCAGCCTGTGCAATCTTGCCGCCATGTTGGGCGCTGAACAGGTGAATTTCATCTTTATATAAATGATAAACCCCCTTGAAACGTTTACCCATGCCGATAGGCCAGGTCATCGGTGCGCACTTGATATTCAGGACATCTTCAACCTCGTCCATCAATTCAATCGGTTCCCGCCCTTCCCTGTCCAACTTGTTAATGAAGGTCAGGATCGGCGTAGTACGCAGACGACAGACTTCCATCAGGTTAATGGTTCTTTGTTCGACGCCTTTGGCGACGTCTATCACCATCAGCGCCGAATCGACTGCAGTCAGGGTGCGGTAGGTATCTTCGGAAAAATCTTCATGCCCGGGCGTGTCGAGCAGGTTAATAATGCAGTCTTTATGTTCGAACTGCATCACCGAGGTGGTCACCGAAATGCCCCGTTCCTTTTCCATTTCCATCCAGTCGGAGGTCGCATGACGCGCCGCTTTACGGCCTTTTACCGAGCCTGCAAGCTGAATCGCGCCGCCGAACAGCAGCAGTTTTTCGGTGATGGTGGTTTTACCCGCGTCAGGGTGAGAGATGATGGCAAAGGTTCTACGACGTTTGGTTTCGGAATTTATTTCAGTAATCGACATGTTTTATGCAAAAAATAGGTACACACACGGTACACAACAAAAAGAGCGCCCATGGATTAATGGGGGGACGAATGGATGATTGATGACTTCCCTTATCAAGGATGTAAACATTACCGGCAAATCTAAGCCCCTCCTTTAAACAAACAGCAAGCCAAGTTTTTTAAAAATACCGAAGTAGCCTCAATTAGGTGATTTTACCTAATTCATACAAAATAAGTAAGCCTCAGCCTCTTTCAATACAGAATGCGGCTGTATCTATTAGAAAACCAACCGTATTCCGTGTCCTGGAATAATCATTTTTGGCTTTGCCTCCGGCCTTGTTGCGCACACGAAAGCTACTGAACCCGTGTCGACACCATGCGCATCGGTGTAATGTGCCGCCTTTCAAATTCAAGTTAAACCTGGCTTCATTATATAAATTTCGTCCTGTGTAGGCTGCCCGGCAAAATTCGGTTAACGCTATCGTATGAGAATTAAATAACTCATGCCTTTGTGCAAGGGGCGACCAACCGGTCGCCCCTACTATATTCAGATACGGACGAAATACGCGACTTGAGCACTCAGTAGTCGTTCAAAAGTTTTTTAACATTTTTGTTCACCACGGAGAGCACGGACGACTGCAAGGATGCAGGAGGTAGAGCAATGCAGGAGCAATTGCCGAGAGCACGGAGAAAAATAATTATCTTCGTGATCTCCGTGTCCTTCGTGGTAAATAGTTTCTTCACTTTATAGACCAATCAACAGACGGTTGGGAAGTTGCCGTTAAATTTACGGTATTAGAATGGTGATTACAGGCATTATTTCATCAAGCATGAACTTGGAATCAAGCCTGTCGAGCCGATTGCAATAAACGATACATCAATCAAATATCGATGCGACTACTGTCCACCAAGTCGGGTATCAATGACACAACAGCATTCTTGATAGCGACCGCCGCAGTTCGCAGGGCCTGTTGTTCGCTGTCGTTCAACTCGGGATGCAAATGGCGAATAATGCCGCTACGTCCAATTACCACAGGAATACTAAAGCAGTTATCTCGAATGCCCATCCAGTCGTCAAACCAGGTTGCGAGAGGCATGGTGCGGTATTCGTCGAAAACTATGGCTTCAATAACCATACATGTCGCTGTGGCGATGGCGTGATTGGTGTAACCCTTGAGTCGGTAAACCTCAAAACCGGCTTCGGTAACCTGCGTAAATAACTGTCGATGAATGGGAGTGTCGCCGATGGGTTCCCCTCCCGCTTCTGCGCTACTCATTATAGGTACTTGATTAAAGCCGTGCTCACCCAAAATATAAGCCCGAAGATCATCAGGGTGAATATGTTCTTCCTGTGACAGCAAGGCACGAAAACGGGCGGAGTCCACCAGCGTTCCGACCCCCATCACCCGATTGGCCGCAAAACCGGATAATTTACACGCTGCATAAGTCATCACATCAACCGGGTTAGTCACGATAACGAATACGGCATTGGGATTATTGGTAGCCAGTACAGGAATCAATTCCTTGAATAATACGGTGTTTTTCTCGCCCAATTGGAGACGCGAGGTCAAAACCTGACCATCCATTGCAACCGATGCCGTAACGACCACAATATCGGCATTCTTTACCTGCTCATTCGTGCAACCCTCTATGCGCATGGGCCGTGAGCAAAAAGCCAGCGTGTGTTGCAGATCCAGAGCATCGCCACTGGCTTTTTCATAAGTACGACCGGCAATTACCAGATGGTCGCAAATCTGTTTTAACACCAAGGCATAAGCAAGCGTGGAACCGACACGACCGGTTCCGATGATAGCAATTTTCATAAACAGATGACCGTAAATTTTTAACTACATTTTAATTATTCGGAAGTTAGAAAAACAGCACACTGATGACACGAGTTTGACAGATTAATACGGGTGAATACTCAGGTGTTAATGACGCCACTCACCGCAATAGCCTAATTTAGTGCAGCTCTTTTATTCTTAGAGCTTTTATTTTATCGTTATTCCTGAGCTCGGTGATGTCCATCTCGATACCTGCCATATGCAGGGGATTGCCTTCAGTATCGCGCTGAATTACCGTACCGCGATTCAATAGCCAAATCAAGGATCCCGACCGGGTACGGATGCGATATTCAGCCTGAAAAAACGGCGTTCGATTTTCTAAATGCGCCGTTAAAGCGGCATCATAAGCGGAGAAATCATTAGGGTAGATACTGTTTTCCCAGGTATCGATGTGAAAGTCTATATCGCTCAACCGGTAACCGCGTATTTTGGCCCAACGTTCATTGAAAATGACGCGTCCGGTTTTGATATCCCAATCCCATGAACCCATCTCGGCACTAGCCTGCTCTATATCCAGAGTGTGCGTCTGATGCTCACGTAAAACCCCCTTTGCCTGTTTGCTTTCGGTAAGCGTCATTCGCAACATCGAACCTTTGCCACCGGACATTACACACCGGCACTCCATCTGAACAGGAAATAAAGCGCCATCACTGCGTTTTAACATCAGCTCGGTATTGTTCCTCTGGTTATGCTTCTTTATGTCTGAGAAAAAAAGCCGGCAACATTCAACATCTTTAGGTGCCACAAAGGTAGAAAAATGATGGGGTGGCAGTTTTTTGCGGTCCACACCAAGCAATCTGGCAGCAGTAAGGTTGATTTCTGCAATCAGGCCCTCACGCGTGAGAATGAGATAACTGACCGGAGCAAAATCATAGAGACCCACATAACAGTCACGGGATTCCTCCTGAACAACATGAGCATGCCTCAGTTCCTCATTCTGCCTTTCCAGTTCGACCTGATGTAGCCGTAGTTCATGCAGCCATTCTACGATAGGAAGATCATCTGCCTCTGTTATTAGAGGATGGTAACGTTCTGCTGGTAACGAGTTTTGTTTAATTACTTCATTTATCATACGGCACCTTTACAAGTTTATGGAATACCCGGGGTAAAACATTTCTTGGCAATCTGTCTTCAAAGACATCTGAATTTTTAATAAAAACCGTATCATCAGTTATTTATTTTTGTAATAAGTTGAAAAAAGGTTAGTACCGTAAACGAACCACTCACAGAATTAAAATTTAAGCATTTTTTAAGCTTAAATTGATGTTGCTCACCTTAACAAAGCAAAAACATAAATAAAATACGTGGTAATACTTACCGGTCAATGAAACGCTGATCATGCGACAGCATGATTTTTAAGAAGGTGATGATGAATAACGCTGTTGGCTTATCCCATCATTAACGAGCAAAATTGCCGAGTGGAATAAGTAAATTCTTAGAATACGCAGTACTACTAATTCGTATTACGCCATCGTTGTGATAATGTTTAATACGACTCGCTTATTTATTGTGGCCTTTTTAATCATTAAAGATATTTAATTTGTAACTACTCGGCAGTTACAAAAACAGATCAAGGACTTTACTGATAAACTTATAAAAATCAATTGCCCCCCACGGAAACTACAAGCTAAAAGCAGGTGCCTCTAGGCAACACAAATAATACGAAAATATTCAAAGAAGTACCAAGCTGTAGATCGTTACCCACCGAGCGGAGCCAGATTTGCAACGCCGTTCGGTATGTTTACCGACTGATTACGTTCGTCGCAAACAATCTGACCTTGCAAGTTATCAAACGTTTCGGATGGCGCAAATACCTCGCCCGGCGTCAGGGAGTAAATACTGATAAAAAACCCGTTTCAACCTGTTTAATCAGTGCTATCCATGTTCTATTATTAAAGTCAGCATCTGCTGAGTAGTTACTTTTGTTTTATGGGTACCAGTAAATTATTTTTCTTTATTGGCCTCGCAGACCCCGTGTCCGTTTGCTTTAAAGATTTTTCCAGGACTCCTATGAATACAGATTTCCGGATTGCACTGATTAGTGATGACCCTTATCTTCTGGGCTTATTAAAAGGATACTGTCATGCACACCGCTATAAAATTTTTGAAACAGATGCCGACATGGAATCACTTAATACAATGGTTCAAATGCAGCCGAACATCATTATTCTTGCCGTGGATCCGGCACAAGGTCAGGCCCGAAAAACTGTCGTTAAGTTGATCAGTGAAATCAGCCTTAACCATCAAATCCCCGTATGTTACTTACGTGACATGAATAATGCTTCCAGTTTAGAAGAGGACATGGTTTTCTGGGTTGACACTGTTTTAGATTCCCCTCTTGATGTTAATCAATTGGATAACTATCTGCTCAATAAATTCAAGCAACTTCATCGCTTTATTCAAGAAAAAAGGAGTCGTTCGAGACGAACGACTAATGATCGAAGACTGTTAATGCTTGAGGTTAGCAACAATAACCAGTTGGCTGATAACACACCCAAAAATGGGGATGCCGATTATTTCACAGTCGAACCTTTTCAGATTGATCAACGCTCTAAATGTGTATTTTTTACCGGTAAATCGCTAAATTTAACCCGTAAAGAATTTTATCTTTTCGAGTTATTGGCAAAAGATGTCGATCGCGTATTTATGACTGATGAAATCATCAATCATATCTGGCCTGAAAATAACCGGGTAACCAAATCAGATCTTTATCAATATATGCACTTATTAAGAAAAAAGATTGAACACGACCCGAACAATCCGCAATGGATTTTGACTGTGAAAGGTTTTGGATACAAACTGAATGTGCCAACGTCTGCTAAAATGAATCCGCCTGGTATTTTGGAAAATGAAGATAGCCATTCATCTCTTAAAGCAATTACAATTTGACAATATCCGTTTTTTACCAGCAGATTTTAAAGCGAGACCTTGTGAAGACACTTTATTACAGTCATCCTGATTTTCTTTTTCATCAAACAGGGACTGGACATCCCGAATGCGCCAACCGACTCAGGAGCATAGAACAAGCATTGGCGGCACCGGAGTTCTCACGTTTAACCCGGCAATCTCCGCCACTCGGCACAGAGCGGCAAATCAGGCTGATCCACTCCCAGTCTCATATCAATGCCATTCTAAAAGCCATTCCCGCACAAGGTATGCACTATTTGGACCAGGACACGGTGCTGTCGCCCGGATCGAGACTAGCCGCTTTTCGTGCGGTTGGCGCGGTTTGCGATGCCGTCGATAAAGTCCTGACAGGCAAAGCCGACAATGCCTTTTGTGCGATACGCCCACCTGGACATCATGCAGAACCCGAGCAAGCCATGGGCTTTTGCCTATTTAATAATATAGCGATTGCGGCGAGTTATGCGCTGCACCATTATCAACTCGGACGCATCGCGATTGTTGACTTTGATGTCCATCACGGCAACGGTACGCAGGCGGCTTTTTACCGTCAGCCCAAGGTGCTCTATGCATCCAGTCATGAAATGCCGCATTACCCCGGCACCGGTCATCCGGCAGAAACCGGCGTCGGCAACATTATCAATGTGCCGCTGGCTGCGGGTGACTCAGGCGTTGAGTTCAGGCAAAAATACAGCCGTATTATTTTACCGGCGCTCAAAAACTTCAAGCCTGATTTATTGCTGATTTCGGCCGGCTTTGATGCGCATAAGGATGATCCCTTAGCGTCCATCATGCTGGTTGAAGATGATTTCAAATGGATTACTGAAGAATTAATGGCTATCGCTGACAGCTGCTGCAAAGGCCGGATTATTTCAGCGCTGGAAGGCGGTTATCATCTCAAGGCATTAGCTGCCAGTGTTGCCATTCATGTTAAGACCCTTATGACCGGCTATAACTAGTACTTAGTCAATTTAGAAATGACGGATTCCTGTAACTGTGGAGGCGGCTTTAGCCGCCCAGTGGCGACTGAAGTCGCC
>JAURVK010000038.1 GCA_030655535.1 Methylobacter sp.
CTATTTCCTGATTACAGGTAGGTCGGTAAGCTTATTGGCATTCAGTTATCATATACTACATGTAGTAGCTACCCCACGAAATCGGGAAGAGCCGTAATTTTTATCGTTCCCACGCGGGAGCCATAGCTATGCGCCGGAACATGAGAACCAGAACCCGTCGGGCTTCGGTTAATCGCCGTTTTTAGCTTTATCCGCTTATTGTTTTTCCAGCATTTCCAGCCGGGCTAAATTATCATTGGCCTTTTTATAAAACCGGGGCGATAACTTTATTGCCTCTTGCAGATAATTGTTCGCCTCGGGGTAATCGCCATTCATCATCGCAATATAACCGATATTATTATTGGCTTCGGCCGGCGATGCGACTTTAGCAAAGGCGGTATAAGCTTGTTCATAGCGTTTCAAGCGCGCCTGCAGCAAGCCGTAGTTATAGATTGCCTTTTTAAAGCCGGGATTGATTTGCAAGGCTTTAATATAATAGGATGCAGCTTCATCCAGTTTGTCGGCTGAATACAGCGAAAAACCGATATTATTGAGTAAGTCTGGAGAATTCGGCAGAATGTTGTCGGCCTTTTTAAATAAATTCTCGGCTTTCAATGCGTCGCCCTGCAAATTGGCAATAATGCCCAAGCCGTTATAAGCGCGCCAGCTTTGCTGTTTGGCGATAACCCGATTGAGATTCTTTTCTGCGTCCGGGTATTTTCCCAGCTTGATCAACAACAGTCCGTATTGTTCTGTGGTGTTTAAGTCACCCGGCTGCTGCTTTAATATCAATTTAAAACTGACTTCCGCCAGATCATATTTTTTCAGCTCGATATATAAGTCGGCCATTTTTTGCAAAACCTGAGTATTATTCGGCTCCAGATTGTAGGCTTTTATATAATAGAGCTGCGCTAAATCGGTTTTGCCGCTTTGGAGGGCTTTTTCCGCTTTTAGTACCGCTTCTTCGACCGAAGTTACATTAAGCCCTGCGCTTTGTAAGATATCTTCGGTTTCCTGATGGCCACGGTTTTCCGTTTCTTTAATGTTACCGGGATTGCAGGCAGTTAACAGCATGAGACTTGAAATAACCCAAAAAATAATTTTGGTTGTTTTTTTTATTTTATTCATTTTTATTATGCTTAAGTTATTAAATGTTTTTTAGACGAAAGGCTAAGGGCATTTTTGTTGTATGCATTCCCACGCAGGAGAGACTGTGAAAGTATTATCCAAATCGGGCTGAAAAAATGTTTTACCACAGAGAACACGAAAGACACGGAGAAAATAACAGCATTCATTCAATGCATTAAAAACTTCGTGCTCTCCGTGTTCTTCGTGGTTATTTTCTAAATACGAATACCTTCACAGTCTCAGGGGCGTGGGAACGAGAAAAATGTTTCACATAGAACCCATTTTTTTAATTACAATTACGGCAGGCGCCATCACGACCAGCAAAAACGCCGGCAATAAACAAACGGCCAAGGGGAAAATCAACTTGGTGCCGATTTTCGCGGCCACGGCTTCGGCAGCTTGCGTTCTTCTGTCCCTGAGGTCTTCGGAATAGACCTTGAGGGTCTCGACAATACTGGTGCCAAAACGCATACTTTGCGACAGCGCGGCCACCAAGCCTTTGACGTCTTCCACCCCGGTTCTGTCAACCAGTCTTTGCAAGGCTTTATGCCGATCAATACCGGCACGGGTTTCGTCAATCACAATATCCAGCTCGTCAGCCAATACCGGCTGACTGATGCTGAATTCGGCGGTTACTTTTTGTATCGCCGCATCCAGGCTTAAGCCCGCCTCGGAACAGACCACCAATAAATCAAGCGCATCGGGAAAAGCCCGGCGAATGGTTTTCTGTCTGTTGGCAATGATTCTATCCAATATAAAACTGGGCGCCATATAACCGACTGCGAGTGCGACTAATAGGGATTGACCTATGATCATAGCCTTTATGCCCGGAATAAGTCCCGTGACTATTAATACCAATAATGGCAATGAAATCATTAACAACATGCGTATTGCATAATAATGCAATAAACTGTTCCTGGCATGAAAACCGCCATAATGAAGGCGCATGGTTGTTCTTTGTAACAACGATTTATCGGACGGCGTAAACAGATTATTATGTTTGCGGAGCTTTTCCGAAAAATCATTGGTCCCGACCATTGACATGGCATCGGCATTTATTTCCCGCTTAAAACGGGAGCGTACCGGATTAAAAAAATCATCGAATAACGTCATCAGCGCCAACGAAAAAATAAAAACTGCGCCGGACACCATCAAGACAACACCCCACTGACTTGCCATCAACCCTGTCAACAATTGCATCAAAAAGTCCATTCACTTTACCTCATGCGTCAATATTAATAATCAGCCGTATCCAGAAAGCCGCGACCAACTCCAGGCCCATAAAGACATAGAGATACATCATTCTATCGGGCGAGTCATAAACCGGCTTAAAGTAATCGGGTCCCATCAGATTCAATATGGCGAATAAAGCCATTGGCAATAAAAGCAAAATCCAGGCCGAGAATATGCCGTCTGCCGACAGCGTTTTGATGCGGCGCTGCAGTTTAAAGCGCCCGCTGAGTACCGCGCTGATTTTTAACAGCACCTCGGCAAGATTGCCGCCGGTTTCCCGCTGGATAATAATCGCGGTGCTCATCGCGATTAAACTGAGACTGGGTACCCGCTCTATCATCAACGCAAACGCCACTTCAATATCGCGGCCGTAATTGATTTCCTCATAGGTCATGCCGAATTCCTGACTGATAGGTTCGCTCATTTCGTTGGAGACTATTTTCATGCATTCGACAAAGGGATAACCGGTGCGCAAGGCTCTGGACATCATTTGCAAGGCTTCGGGCAGTTGCTCTTCAAACTTGTCCAGGCGTTTGGTTCTTTGTTTTTTTAGCCGGACGATCGGCAATGCGGAGGCAAAAATAAACGCGCCCAAGGTGAATATCGGCTGATGCGAGTACAGCCAGACTATTGACGCGATAACGGCTGAAAAAACTAATGACGCCAAGGCAAAGCGGTAAGCCATTTGCTGTTTTCCGGCCTGATCCAGTAATGTTTTTAATGCGCCCATACCGGGAAAACGCTCAAGGCTGCGTTCAACAGGCCCTAAGCGTTTAAGATATTTTGCTTTGATAATCGAGGCTTCAGAATCGCCATGCGCCAGAATCACACCTTCCAGGCGTTGTTTTAGTTTACGGCTGTCTGCCCGACTGGTTCCCAAGGTCGGCAACACCAGAATTTGCGAGGCCACTAAGACCGTTAAAAAGACTAAGCCAACAAATAATGTCACCATATCACTGGTCATATCGTTCTCCTGTTATTTACTGATGTTACGCGCTTGTCCACGAAAAGCACGTAGGATGTGCTGAACAACGTGAAGCGCATCTTTCGCGATTGATGCGCTTCGTACCTCAGCACATCCTACGCATCGAGATTATGGGTAAAAATGGCCAGATCTGCGTTGAGCCCCCGTTGTTTAAAAGTGGCCATGCATTTGGGAATGAGTCCTGTTGAACAATATTGACCCAGTACAACGCCTTTTTCGTCTATGCCACGTCTGTGGTATTTAAAGATTTCAGTTAAGGTAATCACGTCGCCTTCCATGCCATCGACTTCCTGGATGCTGACGATCCGCCTGCTGCCATCTTCGAGTCGGCTCAGTTGAATGATGATGTGAATGGCCGATACTATCTGTTTTCTAATCGCATTAGCCGGCATGTCCAGCCCCGCCATGGAAACCATATTCTCCAGACGCGCCAGCGCATCTCTCGGATTATTGGCATGAACTGTGGTCAGTGAGCCTTCATGGCCGGTATTCATCGCCTGCAGCATATCGAAGGCCTCGCCGCTCCTGACTTCGCCGATAACGATCCGATCCGGCCGCATTCTCAGGCTGTTGCGCACCAAATCGCGCAGGGTGACCTCGCCCTTGCCTTCAACATTTGCCGGCCGGGTTTCCAGGCGTAAAACATGGGGCAGCTGTAGCTGTAATTCTGCGGAATCTTCCAGGGTGATGATTCTTTCATTGCTGGGAATGAAGTTTGAGATGGCGTTCAACATCGTGGTTTTACCTGATCCTGTTCCCCCCGAAATCAGTATATTCAGTTTAGACTTGGTCGCGTTTTTGAGAAACTCTGCCATGTAATCGGTTAGGGCATCCCTGGCCACCAGGTCATCCAGCGCCATTTTATCGACGGCAAAGCGTCTAATCGACAGGGAAGGCCCGTCCAGCGATAACGGAGGAATAATGGCGTTTACCCGGGAACCGTCCTGCAATCTGGCGTCCACCATCGGTGACGACTCATCAATCCGGCGGCCAATCTTTGACACAATCCGGTCGATAATTTTCATCAGATGATTGTCGTCGTTAAATCTGACCGGGGTTAATTCCAGCTTGCCGAATCGTTCGACATATATTTTTTTGTAGCCGTTAACCAGAATATCGGCAATAGTCGGGTCGTACAATAAAGCTTCCAAAGGCCCGAGCCCCAGTACGTCATCTTCAATTTCCTTAATGATTTGATGCCGGGTCTGGGTATTTAAAGGAAGGGATTCTTCGTCGATTAATTTTTGAACAACCGCCCGAATCTGTTTTCTGGCTTCTTTTTCTTCTATGCCGCTGATCAGCGACAAATCAAGAATATCGAGCAACTTGGAATGTATAGCCTCTTTAAGCGCCAACTCCACCGAAGAAAGTATTTTTAGTGACAGCGGCGCAAAAGCTTGATCCGGTTTTTCATTTAGCTGGTCTGTTTTAGTCGCTTTATCATCCATATTTATTTCGGCTTTGGACCAGCCAAAACCTTGCATTCTTGTTTTTAATTCCATGGATAGGCTCTCATTAATTGTCTTGCATTAAGGCAATTTATTTTAATCAGATTATTGAAGGATAATAACCTGAACACGCGATAAATTGTAGCGGCGACCGCTTGGTCGCCCATTGCGCAAAGGGTTGAGTTACTTAATTTTCATTAAGTATACTCTGCGCCAGTTATTTTTCATCGTCAGATCGTGAATCAAAATCAAAGTCGCCACTAGGCCTGACAAAAGTGTAGTTACCCGGCCTGACTACCAGAAAATCCGCCGCTTTTAGTATGGCATTATGCGGACGAAGAGCTGTCATTATGCCAGTAATAGGGCTTGTGCCGATAAAAAGGCCGGTACCAACAAGAGTTGCCGCAAATCCTCCCAGACGTAACGGTATGTCCAATACCGTATCAAGGCCTTGCGTCTCGACCATGGCAATATGTTTTCTTTCAGTTCCAACGCCACTTCCTGAAAAACCGCCAAACGACTGATCCTGATCGACTAAAGGAGCAGCGATCACAACAGGAGGGAATATTGCCTGTCCGACAACGCCAAGCAGTAGAGCGAATCCTATTACCGGAGAATATTTTGTTTTATTTTTCATTAGATTGCATTCCTATTGTGTTTTTTATATTTTGAAATGATCTTCCAATCGTCATAATTTGAGTTCGATCTGCGAAGCCAAATGACGATGTAGCGATTAATATACGCCGACATAGCCTGCCCGGATAGTCTAAAAAATACCCTTGCGCCTCCAGATCGAGTGAAGGCACACTTAAACCATATCCCTGACTCACACTCCAATTATTCTGCTTATGTTGGCGTCGATTGTTCATCGCTTTACTAACGGTTACAATTAGTACAAATACCTAATGTCCTATCCAAGACTAATGGCATAGACATTTTTTACTCCGTTAATTTTTATGCACATATTGATATAACCAGCGTAGGGCGCGCCGTGCGCGCCTACTTGCTGCTGCCCGACATTAATGGTTTCTGGAGTGCAGGCTTCGCCTGCGGCGCAAGCATAGCTTGCACTCCTGCAAACAGATAACATCCCTTAAAGGGATGCTATCTGTAAAATTGTCCCGCCTTAGGTTGGTAGCCTTAATTTTTATGCACATATTCATATAGTGAGTTATAATGCCCTGATATACAAACACATTCCCCCGCGCTTACGCGCATTCTATATCTACAACAGGTAAATCCATGTCCAATGATGTTTCTACATTACCCTCTTTCCGTGATTTAGCTCTGATTGAACCGGTGCTAAAGGCACTGAATGATGTCGGTTATGAAACACCTTCACCCATACAAGCACAAACCATCCCGCTTCTACTGCAAGGCAAAGACGTTCTGGGACAAGCACAAACAGGAACCGGCAAAACTGCCGCATTTGCCTTACCGATTTTGTCGCGCATCGATCTCAAGCAAAAAGATCCGCAAGTACTGGTACTGGCGCCAACTCGCGAACTGGCCATTCAGGTGGCAGAAGCGTTTCAACGTTATGCCTCGCATTTAAAAGGCTTCCATGTTCTGCCTATCTACGGCGGACAGGACTACAGTACCCAGTTACGTCAGTTAAAACGCGGCGCTCATGTCGTTGTCGGTACGCCGGGCCGGGTTATGGATCACATGCGCAAAGGCACGCTGAATCTGAAGGGACTGAGCTTTCTGGTGCTTGATGAGGCCGATGAAATGCTGCGTATGGGTTTTATCGATGATGTGGAATGGATTCTTGAGCAAATTCCGGAACAAAGACAAATCGCCTTATTTTCTGCGACCATGCCTTCGGTGATCCGTAAAATCGCTCAGCAATATCTTAATGAGCCTGAACATGTCACCATCAAAGTCACCACCGCATCGGCTGAAAACATACGCCAACGCTATTGGATGGTCAGCGGCGTACACAAACTGGACGCCCTGACCCGCATCCTGGAAGCAGAAACTTTTGACGGCATGATTATCTTTGTCAGAACCAAAACCGCAACGGTTGAGCTGGCAGAAAAACTGGAAGCGCGCGGTTATTCGGCCGCTGCGATTAACGGCGACATGTCTCAAGCGTTACGTGAGCGCGCTATTGCCAATCTGAAAAACGGCAAACTGGATATTTTAATAGCCACTGACGTTGCTGCTCGCGGACTGGATGTAGACCGTATCACCCACGTCGTCAACTACGACATTCCTTACGATACCGAATCTTATGTTCACCGTATCGGTAGAACAGGCCGTGCCGGTCGCACCGGCGACGCTATTTTGTTTATTGCTCCCAGAGAAAGAAATCTGCTGGCCAATATTGAAAGAGCGACCAAGCAAAAAGTGGAAGAAATGGGCTTGCCTTCAACCGAGGTCATTAACAATAAACGTATCGCCCGCTTTAAACAGAACATTTCCGATACGCTGGCCGCCGAAGAACTGAGTTTCTTCAGCCAACTGATCGAACAATTCCAACAAGAACACAATGTAACTGCGTTGGAAATAGCTGCCGCACTGGCAAAGCTGGTTCAAGGCGACACGCCTCTGTTAATGCAAAATCTGCCTAAAAAATCCAAAGATAGCCGGGACGACCGGCCATCCAAAGATGACAGGTCATCAAGATCCGACAGACCGCAAAAAGACCGCAAACCCAAACGTGCGTTCGGCGGCGGAGCCGATGTTGAAATGGAAACCTACCGCATTGAAGTCGGTCACAATCACGGCGTAAAACCCGGTAATATTGTTGGCGCCATAGCCAATGAAACCGGGATTGACGGCGATCATATCGCTCGCATCAGAATCCAGGACGACTACAGCACCGTTGAGTTACCGGCAGGCATTCCGAAGGAATTGTTTCAGGAATTGAAAAAAGTCAGGGTGGTCGGCCAGCAACTTAACATATCCAAAATGGATGAAGGCGCTAAAAAAGCAGCGAAAGACGACGATGCTAAAAAAGTGGATAAGAGCAAAAAACGGGTAGGCTCAACATCCAGACGGGCAAAGCCGAAATCCGAAGATTAATCGGCAAATCTGTGGGCGCGAATTTATTCGCGCTTTTTTAACCCTACGCGAATAAATTCGCGCCCACAACAAGCCTTACTGATTCCAGAGACAAGTGCCTGCGGTTTTTTCAATAGCCTCCAGGCGTTGTCGATGGGCGTTTAATTCCTGTTCCGTACAACGGATGACTTTCAGGGCGGGACGATCCGCCGACAAATATTTAACCTCGCTATTTGCAGTCGCTCCCTCCGCCCTTCCCTGCACTTCATCCAACAACGAAGACTGTCCGCCAGTCATCAATAAAAACACATCGGCCAGAATCTCGGCATCCAGCAATGCGCCATGCAAATCCCGATGGCTGTTATCGATACCATAACGCTTACACAATGCATCCAGACTATTGCGCTGTCCCGGATGTTTTTTTCTGGCATAGGTCAGCGTGTCGAATACTTTACTGTAATCGGTAACCGTTCCGGTCTGATTATTCAACCGTGAAAACTCATAATTAATAAAGCCGACATCAAACGGCGCATTATGAATAACCAGCTCAGCGCCCTGAATAAACGCAATAAAATCCTTAACGATATCCGTAAAAGAGGGTTTATCTTCTAAAAACTGATTGGTGATGCCGTGAACCTCGATTGCGCCGTCATCGATTATCCGCTCGGGATTAATATAGGTATGAAACCGCTTACCCGTTAAACGGCGGTTAACCAGCTCCACGCAGCCAATTTCAATAACCCTGTGTCCTTCCTGCGGATTTAATCCGGTAGTTTCGGTATCGAGAACTACCAGTCGATTTGTAAATATTCGTTTGTCCACACGCCACCCTGGGTTTTTGTTAATTGCGTTTAGGTTTGATTTTTCAAAGTCAGCCGTTAACCTTCGTCCGGACAAAGGTCGATTTCTGTTCTTTACTGTTTTTCTGTTAAAATTCGATTATACCGGCTTAGCGTGAATTTCCACTATGACAGAAGATATTTTATGACGATCAAAAAAAACCAACCCGATAAAAATAAGTCGGATAAAATCGTGACCGATGCGCGACGCAATCAGGAACTCAGAGAGCAATCTTATCGCGGTCAAGCTCTTAAGTTATACCCTTGGGTATGCGGTCGCTGCACCCGTGAATTCGACCATAAAAACCTGAGCGAATTGACGGTGCATCATAAAAACCATAACCACGACGATAACCCATCCGACGGCAGCAACTGGGAATTATTGTGTATTTATTGCCATGATAACGAGCACTCAAGATACGAAGAAACCCGCTTTGGCAGTTCGACAGCTAGCAAATCTGCTGCCCCGGTTTCTACTCACAATCCATTTGCAGACCTAAAGTCTTTGCTGGGTAGTAAAAGCTAAGTAACCCGCAACACATAAAACACCCAATACTTATAGGCAGAAAATCTTCGTACTATCCGGCAGATTTGGTGGATTTACCCTACAGCCTAATTCGTCTGACCGAAGAAATTGCAGGAGTGCAAGCTTTGCTTGCGCAGCAGGCGAAGCCTGCACTCCAAATTGCACTGATTGCCTAGTATTTTATTTTCTGCGAGTTACCTACGCGCCGGGAATTATTTGGGACAGGTTTTATTTTGGATAAACACCTCGCCACACGCCCGACTTATCGCGGCGCTGGACTTCAAAGCCGTTTTTACAACCCGATTCAATCAGATAATCCATAAATTGGAGATAATTCTGTTCAAAATGAATGCCGTATTTAAAAGGCAACGGGACAGGCGCCAACAAATCCCCAACATACAATTCTACAAACTCATCATACTGGAAATTGCTTTGTTTTCTAAACGAATGTACAACCTGGCCATTAAGAAAAAAACTTTCACCCCTCATAAAACTAAGTATTATTTCAAGGTGATGGTTTCTTTTTAATGCCTGATGACTACAGAAGGCAATACCTTGTTTGCTGATATTGATTATTTTTACCGGCTGCACCCGGTTAAAAAAAACGGGCGTTTTTTTAAACACAGCATCGATGTCGTTTCTTTCGTAACGCACTTGTTTTCGGTCTGTTTTTTCTGTCATAACGCCTCCTCCAGATACGCTTGATGACCTGTTCGCAATAATAAGGCTAAAGCCAACTGCCATCTATTCGTATCATTACCTAAGGCTATGTCAGCGTTAAACGTGGAGGCTACCAACCGGTCGCCCCTACAAGTTATTGCTTATTTAAATTCTCAATCAATACATCGGCAAACTCGCTGCATTTGACTTCTGTCGCCCCATCCATCAACCGGGCAAAATCATAGGTCACCCGTTTACCGGCAATAGCGGCATCCATCGCATGAATGATCGCATCGGCGGCCTTGATCCAGCCCATATAGCGCAACATCATTTCGCCGGACAAAATTAACGAACCCGGATTGACTTTATCCAAATCAGCGTATTTGGGCGCCGTGCCATGCGTGGCCTCAAAAACAGCGGTGCCGGTTTGATAGTTGATATTGCCGCCGGGAGCAATGCCTATTCCGCCGACTTGCGCGGCCAGGGCATCGGATAAATAATCGCCATTCAAATTCAAGGTGGCAATCACATCAAAGTCTTCAGGCCGGGTCAGCACTTGCTGCAAGGTAATATCCGCGATACTGTCTTTAATTAAAATACGACCTTTTGCCAACGCTTCGGCCAGCACCTTGTTTGCCGCTGCTTCGCCAAACTCGGCACGGGTTTTTTCCCAATGTCCCCAGGTATAGACATGGTCGGGATATTCACGCTCGGCCAGCTGATAGGCCCAATGACGAAACGCCCCTTCGGTATATTTCATGATATTGCCTTTATGCACAATAGTCAGCGACTTGCGTTTATTGCTGATCGCATAATCGATAGCCGAACGGATCAGGCGTTCCGTGCCTTCCTGCGACACCGGTTTTATGCCTATGCCCGAAGATTTAGGAAAACGAATTTTTGCGTATTGCTCGGGAAAATTATCTTTGAGCAGGTTTAGAAAAATCTTTACATCGTCGCTGCCTTGTTCAAATTCGATACCGGCGTAAATGTCCTCGGTATTTTCCCGGAAAATAACCATGTCAACGGCTCCGGGATTTTTTACCGGCGAGGGGACGCCCTGAAACCATCTTACCGGCCGCAAACACACATACATATCCAGCAATTGACGCAAAGCCACGTTCAGCGATCTAATACCGCCGCCTACCGGCGTAGTCAACGGGCCTTTAATCGACACCAAATAGTTCTTACAGGCATCGACGGTTTCATCGGGTAGCCAGGTATCAAGCAAGCGGTGGGCTTTTTCTCCTGCGTAGACTTCCATCCAGTGGATTTGTTTTTGCCCGGAATAGGCGCCGGCAACAGCCGCATCCAGGACACGCACAGTGGCACGCCAAATATCCGGCCCGGTACCGTCACCTTCGATAAATGGAATAATCGGATTATCCGGCACCACAAGCTTGCCGTTTTTCATGGTGATGGCGCTGCCGTTTTGGGGTGGGTTGAGTGTGAGACTAGCCATAACAACTCCTTCAAATAATATTGAGCAATGTTGCGCAAGGTAGCGACGTCGGCCTGCACCAACAGTAGGCGCATTAGGCGACGTCTCCATGGACTTTTTTCATCATAACAAAAGCACAGCGATTTGCATCATTTAAGCTCTGCAACTGGCTAAAGACCGACCTAAAGCACTATAATTGTCTGTTTTTTTAACTTATGGAGAAATGAATGCACGCAGTTACGTTGATAAAAGGGGATGGTATCGGCCCATCGATAATGGATGAGGCGGTTAAAGTTATTGACGCATCCGGCGTAAAAATTCAGTGGGAAGAAGCGTATGCCGGTTTGGCCGCTTTTGAACAGTTCGGCACCCCGCTGCCGGATGAAACCATGGCCTCAATAGATAAAACCCGTCTGGCATTTAAAGGCCCATTGACCACAGTTGTCGGAGCCTCCGGGTTTAGAAGCATTAACGTGGCATTGCGGCAGAAATACGAACTGTATGCCAATGTCCGTCCCGCCAAAAGCTGGGCAGGCGTAAAAACCCGCTATGACGATGTCGATATTGTGATCGTCAGGGAAAATACCGAAGGACTCTACGCAGGGCTTGAGCATTATCTAACCCCTAAAAAAGACATCGCAGAAAGTCTGGCCGTAGTCACCCGGACAGGTTCGCAACGAGTGATCGATTATGCTTTTAAATACGCACGCGACAACAACCGCAAAAAAGTCACCGTTTGCCATAAAGCCAATATTTTAAAATTCACCCAGGGACTGTTTCTGGATGTCGCCAGGGAAACGGCCGCGCGTTATCCCGACATCCAGTTTGACGAGAAAATCATCGATGCCGCCTGCATGCATATGGTGATGGATCCTTCGCAATTTGACGTGATCGTTTGCACCAATATGTTCGGCGACATACTGTCCGATTTGACCGCAGGTCTGGTGGGCGGACTGGGCTTGATTCCCGGCGCAAATATCGGCGCTGATGCGGCCTTGTTTGAAGCCGTACACGGCAGCGCGCCGGACATCACCGGGAAAAACCTGGCCAACCCCACCGCCGTTATCATGGCCGGCGTGATGATGCTGGATCATCTCGGCGAACACGAAGCTGCAGCCAAAATAAAAGCCGCGGTTGAAAAAGTGGTGAATGAAGGCGAGTTTGTTACGCCGGATCTTAATCCGCAATCGAAATGCGGAACGATTGAAATGGGTAATGCGATTGTTGAGGCAATGAAGTAAAGAGGACGACATCGTTCCCGCGCTCCGGCGTCGCTGCCATTAAATTAAG
>JAURVK010000039.1 GCA_030655535.1 Methylobacter sp.
TTCACCTAGCCAATATTGAGCATTGTTTGCATACTCACTACTGGGGTTTTTACTTAGCACGGCATTAAATGCAATAATCGCTTTGGCAGTATGTCCATTTCTAAGTGCTTCATACGCTTGTTGATATTGCTGCTTTTCATCGCCTACAGGAGGTAGGCGAGGGGCGCTAGCAGGAGCGGTAGCTTCACCTGCGACCGGCACAGCTTCCTGTTTCTGTTCAGGAGTCGGCTTATCCTCCGGAACCGCAACCGAGGACTCGTCCACCTTAGCCTCGGATTCAACTGAACCCTCTTGCATTGGGGGATTTTCATCGGTTATTGGCTTAACCGCTTCGGCTTTTTGCTCAAGTTTCTGCATCCGCTCATCGAAATCGGAATACATCGTACTCTGAGCTTTTTTCATCTCGGCAATAAGATAGGTCTGCTCCTCCAGCTTGCCCGTCAGTTGCCGCATTTCCGTTTGCAATTGCTCCAGTCGCCTCATCATTTCATACAGGCCATTAGCTGATGACGGCTTTACAGCGCTAACCTCACCCACTGGATACATTGAATTATCAATAACGGGCGGTAAGGATTCTGCACGGACTGCACTGCAAACACACAGCAACATGACAAGACGAGCTTTCATTTATTTGCCTTGATAAACTAATTCAACGCGACGATTAAGCTCCCAAGATGCTTCGTCGTGCTCAAATGACGCCGGCTTTTCTTCGCCATAACTGACGACATTTAACTGATCGTCAGCAACACCTTGAACTTTCATCATACTGGCTACGGATTTTGCACGCTGCTCACCCAGTGCAATGTTGTACTCACGAGAACCTCGCTCATCGCCATGACCTTCCATGACCACATGTTGATCAGGGTGTGCCATCAGATATCGGGCATGCGCGGCAATGACCGGAACAAAATCATCCTGAATCTGACTGCTATCCAGCATAAAATAAATAGTGCTTTTTGACAGCGGGTTGCTTGGATCGCTGAATTCAGGGCCTATACCGGCATTCGGATACATACCCGAACCACTCATTTCCGAACCGGATAAACCTGATCCATTATTAAAACCACTGGTTGATGCATCGTTGATACCACTGGCAGCATTTTGAGTGCCATCAGTAAGACTGGTATCTAATTCATCGTCACTACAACCCGACAGGATTACCGCGCTTATTGCCAATGCCAATACTGTTTTATTCAATTTCATTTTAATTTCCAAAAAGTAGTCTATTAATTTAATTTTACAAAAAATGTGTTAAGCCCAACCGGACTAGGGCGCCCATGCAGGTTCGCGAACATCATTACTATCAAACACCAGTTTCTGCTGCATTTTACCATCCAATGATATGGCCGATAAATAACCTGCATTACCTTTCCGGGAAGCATACAAAATCATACTGCCATTCGGGGCAAAACTTGGCGATTCATCTGATCGTCCATCGGTTATGACATTAACCGACTTGGTTGCCATATCCATCACCGCAATACGATAATCGCTGCCATTCCCATGTACCATGGCTATACTTCTACCATCCGGTGAAAAACTGGCGTTTGCATTATAATTCCCTGAAAATGTAAGCCTTTTTTGATCTTCACCCTGGCTAGACATAATATACAATTGCGGCTTTCCGCCCCGATCAGAGGTAAATACAATACTGCTGCCGTCAGGAGACCAAGTAGGCTCGGTATCAATTGCAAAACTTTTAGTCAATTTGGTTAAAGATCGCGTCAGCAGGTTTAAGGTGTAAATATCAGGACTGCCATCTTTAGACAAGGTCAAAGCCAATTTTGTCCCATCCGGCGACCACGAAGGTGCGCCATTGATACCGGGGAATTCGGCAATTCTTGCTCTATCACCGGTCGCTAAGGTCTGAATATAAATGGCCGCTGATTTTTTTTCAAATGAAACATAGGCTATCTTTTTGCCATCGGGCGACCACGCAGGAGACATCAACGGCTCCACCGATGAGGCTATGGTTTGCGCATTAAAGCCATCCGCATCGGAAATCTGCAGCTTATGGTTACTTTGTTTACCCTGTCTACTGCTGGTAATGTAAGCAATTCGACCACTGAAAACACCTTTCTTGCCGGTTAATTTCTCAAAGATAAGATCGCTGATCTGATGAGCCGTTCTGCGCAAATTGGCCGCTGATGAGGTCATTCGGTAGCCCATCAACTGTCCGCCCTTATAGACATCGAACAACTGAAACTGGACACTGTATTGACCATGGTCTTCAGTCACCCGACCGATAACCAGATAATTCTGCCCTATAGCCTGCCAATCCTTAAACTGAACCGCTTCCGCCGTACTGGGTCTGCCCGGCATACTTTGCTTATCCAGCGTTTTAAAGTAACCGCTACGCCCTAAGTCCGAATCGACTATAAAACTCACATCAACCGGAACGCCCGATGCCCCCTGCATAGCAAAAGGAACGATTGAAATAGGCAGGGCGCTCTCAATACCTTCAGTAATTTCAATGGTCAGCTCTGCATAGCTATTTGGCACATAGAAACCCACCAAACACATCAACAAAATTTTTCTAAAAAAGCTCACTTGTTTACCTCAATAACTTAACCGTTAAATAATCGACGCTGACTCATCAACGACATTTTTATGATGATAATACCGCGCTTCAGATCATCGGGAACGATCCGGATCGAACAAAAACTTAAATGACTTAAATTCTTTGGCTGCTAATTCTTTATCTTTAGGCACCGGAAGCGGCGATGCTCGATGTACAGCATTTTCCGCCGAACGATCAAAAATAGCATCGCCACTGCTGGTAACCACCACGGCATCTATCACCGTACCATCGGACATCAACCTAACCTGAATGGTACACTTTAAACCCGATGAAGCAGAAACCGGCCGAATCCAGCTTCTGGCTACTTTTTGCCGAATGGCAGCGGCGGCGGTTTTTATCGCCAGCTGATCTTGCTCTGCATCCATTCTCGCTTGCTCTGCATCCATTCTCGCTTGCTCCGCATCCATCCTTGCCGCCTCGGCCTTTTCAGCCTCGGCTTTCGCTTTGGCGGCTTCCGCTTTTTCCGCTGCCACCTTCGCTTTAGCCGCTTCAACCCGCTCTGCTTCGACCCTGGCCTGTGCAGCCGCCTCGGCCTTGGCTTTGGCGGCTTCCGCTTGCTTGGCTTCAGCCCTGGCCTGTGCGGCCGCCTCGGCTTTGGCTTTAGCAGCTTCCGCCTGTTTGGCTTCAGCCCTGGCCTGTGCGGCCGCCTCGGCTTTGGCTTTAGCAGCTTCCGCCTGTTTGGCTTCGGCCCTGGCCTGTGCGGCCGCTTCGGCCTTGGCGGCTTCCGCTTGCTTGGCTTCGGACTTGGCTTGTGCGGCCGCTTCGGCCTTGGCTTTGGCGGCTTCCGCCTGTTTGGCTTCGGACTTGGCTTGTGCGGCCGCCTCGGCCTTGGCTTTGACGGCTTCCGCTTGTTTGGCTTCGGCCCTGGCCTGTGCGGCCGCTTCGGCTTTGGCTTTGGCGGCTTCCGCTTGCTTGGCTTCGGCTTTTACCGCTTCCGCTTGCTGTACTGCCCGCTCGGCTTCTTGACTGGCTTCCGTTTCTTGCTTTATTGCCTCCTCAGCCTGACTGTCCTCCTGCTTGACAGGTTCTGCGGTAGCCTCAGCCGGATTTTTAACGGTGGCTTCATCAACAATTTCAGCATGAATAATTTCCGGCGCTGATTTCGATTCTATTTTGTCCGGCTTTATCAGGGCACTTAAGGCAAACAGACCTAAAATCGTAAGATGCAAAGCCAAGGCCAGAACGATAGGCCATGTAAATTTCCTTTTACTATCCATCGAAATCTATTGTTCGCTCGACTTAGTCATTAAACCCACACTGGGCACACCGGCATTTTTTAATCCCGCCATTAGCGTAACCACGACACCATATTCAATACCCTTATACGCCCCGATTAAAACCTGGGTTTTCGGCTTCTTGTTTAATACCGTCATCACCCGGGCTTCGACCTCTTCACGCTGTATCTGTTCGGGTTCCTGGTCATCAATGGTAATAAAATATTGACCCTGTTCGTTAATGGATATAACAACAGGCAAATTATCGCCTTCGGATTCTACGGCTGCCGATTCTGCCTGCGGAAGCTCGACTTCCACGCCGGTTTGCAACATCGGCGTGGTGATCATGAAAATAATCAACAGCACTAAAGTCACGTCAATATAGGGAACCACATTGATTTCAGCCATAGGCTTCCTGCGCCCATTTTTCCTGCCCATTTGTGGAGCGCTCATTTTTGATGTGCCTGCCGTTGTAACAATACGACGAACTCTTCAACAAATAACTCATATCGACCGGTCAATCTGTCCAGTCGAGTGGAAAAGCGGTTATACGCAATAACGGCGGGGATTGCGGCAAACAAACCTATGGCTGTTGCGATCAATGCTTCGGCAATACCCGGTGCGACTTGCGCCAAAGTTGCCTGCTTGACATTACCTAACGACATGAAGGAATTCATGATGCCCCAGACTGTGCCGAATAAACCGATATAAGGACTGATCGAACCGACTGTGGCCAAAAAAGCCAAATGCTCATCCAGTCGTTCCAATTCACGCGATAATTCGATGCGCATGACTCGCTGCGCACTTTCCACCTGCACGCCGGGTTCTACATTACCGGCTTGGCGCATTCGGGAAAATTCTTTATAACCGGCCAGGAATATTTTCTCTATGCCTTCCGGCTCAAAATCCTTGGCTGCCAACTTTCGATAAAGTTCAGCCAATACCACGCCGGACCAAAACTGTTGTTCAAATTCGTCGGTGATTTCAATCGCCCGATTAAGCTCTTTGCGCTTGGTAAAAATAAAAGTCCACGATGACACCGATGCGGCCAACAATATTATCATGACAAACTGAACAACAAAGCTGGCTTCTTTAACTAAATGGAAAAGCGATAAATCAGTATTCATTGATGGTGTGCTCTAAGTGCTCTAAATAAGGTTTCGGGAATAGCTTTAGGTCGCAGGGTTTGTGCATCCAAACAGGCAATTTTAACACTGCCCTTGCACAAAATATCGTCGCCTCGGGTAATAACTTGCTCAAAAGTAAGACTGACTTTTTTAGCCAGACTCACTTTTGCACTCACTTGCAGTTGCTCATTAAATCGGGCAGGACTTAAATAATCGACCTGCACGGAACGTACTACAAAAATAATGCCTTCATTGGCGATCAGCTCATCCTGTTCATAGCCCATAGCTCTGAGCATTTCGGTTCTGGCCCGTTCGAAAAACTTCAGGTAGTTAGCGTAAAATACCACCCCGCCTGCATCGGTGTCTTCGTAATAAACGCGCACCGGCCAAATAAAATCTTTCATATCCGTTTAATTATTCAAACAAATCCTCGGACGCACCCAAGTGCTTTGGCGGCTGCAAGCCAAAATGCAAGTAGGCATTCTGGGTGACTACACGGCCACGCGGTGTGCGCATAATAAAGCCCTGTTGCAGCAAATACGGTTCCACCACA
Organism: Methylobacter sp.; assembly: GCA_030655535.1. Lineage (GTDB taxonomy): Bacteria > Pseudomonadota > Gammaproteobacteria > Methylococcales > Methylomonadaceae > Methylobacter_A. The sequence continues at coordinate 5,476 of JAURVK010000039.1, forward strand.
TCTTCAATGGTACCCCGTTCTTCACTGATCGCAGCGGCCAACGTATCCAGTCCTACCGGCCCACCGGCAAATCCTTCAATCATGGCCATCAGCAGTTTGCGGTCCAATGAATCAAAACCGTTATTATCCACTTTCAACATTTCCAAGGCCTTAAAGGACAGCTCCTCAGTAATCGTGCCATTGCCTTTTACTTCCGCATAGTCCCGCACCCGGCGCAACAATCGATTTGCAATTCGGGGCGTTCCGCGAGAACGGCGGGCTATTTCATAAGCGCCGCGCTGTTCCATATCAATGCCCAACACCTTGGCTGATCGCACCGCGATACTCGCCAACTCATCAACCGTATAAAATTCCAAGCGCTGAACGATGCCGAAACGATCACGTAACGGCGAGGTCAGCAATCCGGCACGGGTGGTCGCGCCTACCAGGGTAAAAGGCGGCAAATCCAGCTTGATGGAGCGCGCGGCCGGGCCTTCGCCTATCATCAGATCAAGCTGATAATCTTCCATGGCCGGATATAAAATTTCTTCAACCGCAGGACTCAAGCGATGTATTTCATCGATAAACAAGACATCATGCGGCTCAAGATTGGTCAACAACGCGGCAAGATCACCGGCTTTATCCAGCACAGGGCCGGATGTCTGGCGGATTTTAACACACATTTCGGCGGCGATAATATTCGCCAGCGTGGTTTTTCCCAAACCGGGCGGGCCGAAAATCAACACATGATCCAAGGCTTCTTTTCGTGCCGTTGCCGCCTGAATAAAAATCTCCATTTGCTCGCGCAATTCTTGCTGACCGATGTAATCGGCCAGGCGTTTGGGTCGGATAGCACGATCCTGACGCTCTTCATCGGAATGGCTGTTGGCGGTCACCACGCGGTCGCTTTCAATCATCTGACCGAGCCTTGCAGTGCCAGCCGGATAATATCTTCACAGCTTTTGCCTTCAATGCTGATGTTTTGCACCATTTTACCGGCATCCAGCGGCTTATAGCCCAAAGAACACAAGGCGCTGATGGCTTCCTGTTTGGGGTTATTGAGCCGCTGGATTTTATCGGCACCGGCCGCTGAGACATCGACAGAATCGGTTGAATCGCTTAAGTCCGGCAGTCTGTCGCGCATTTCAATCACCAGGCGTTCGGCGGTTTTTTTACCGACTCCGGGCAAGCGCACCAAAGCCTGGGTATCATTATTATGAATGCAGCGGTGGAATTCTTCGGCACTCTGCCCCGATAAAATCGTCAAAGCCAGCTTAGGGCCGACGCCATTAACCTTGATCAGGGTTCTGAACATGGCCCGATCCGCTTCGGTGGAAAACCCGAACAGGATATGCGCATCTTCCCGAACCACCAGATGCGTATGCAGCATGATTTCGGAACCGATGGCGGGCAGATTATAAAAAGTCGTCATCGGCGCTTCGATTTCATAGCCGACGCCATTCACGTCGAGCATCAACAACGGCGGCGCTTTAAACGCCAGTTTGCCGCGCAGAAAACCGATCACCTCAATAAGCCCTGCTGCAAACGCTGTGCAGTTTGCTGATAATGGGCATGACAAATGCTGATGCCCAGCGCGTCGCTGGCATCGATCTGTAACTCGCCTTGAATATTTAACAACATTTTCACCATGTGCTGAACCTGATTTTTTTCGGCGCCGCCCTTGCCCACCACCGCCTGCTTGACTTGCCGGGCCGCATATTCGAATACCGGCAAACCGGCGGTATGAACCGCGCAAATTGCCGCTCCCCGAGCTTGGCCCAGCTTCAGCGCCGAGTCGGCATTTTTATGCATAAACACCTGTTCTATGGCCATTTGTTCAGGTTGATAGCGTTCGACAACTTCGACAATACCGTCAAAGATTTGCTTGAGCCGATCGGGAAAATAATCGACTTTAATCCGAATACAGCCGCTGGCTATGTATTGATAACCGTGCGCTGTGTCTTCTATAATGCCGTATCCGGTTATTCTTGAGCCGGGGTCTATCCCTAAAATTCTCATTAAATACCGGTGATATTGTTAAGGTACTTTGTTCGCATAATTTTTAAATTAACATAGGGGTCAAATTGTGGCGGCGACTTTAGTCGCCGCCACACCCGCAATGGTTGCTGTGGCATTACGTGGGCGCGAATTTATTCGCGCAGTGGCTGCAAAAAAGCGAATAAATTCGCGCCCACACGGTTCAACCCCACAATCATCAGACACTTTGTAATCGACTTGACCAAGCCAATTAACCTAACTCATCGGATTAAGTCAGTCTTATTCAATCGGCGACTAAAGTCGCCGCCACACCGGCAGGTATTCCTGCGTGGGTGGGTGGGCGATTATTTATTGCAGGCTGCCTTATTATTGAAATTAACTGCTTTTTTCCTGTAAAAACTCAATCACATCTTCATTATTGACTTGATAATAAATGTCTTCGACCTGCACGGTCACACCTAATGAAGAAAAAGTAATTTCACCACCCAGATAATAATAAAAAGACTGCCAATGGTGTTTTTTGCTAAACACCTGGATTTCGCCTTTATCCTGCTCGATTAAAACATATTCTTCCAGAGTGGGGATTTGCTGGCAACGCAAGCGTTTGTCAGTCTGGTCAAAGTGCCGGGTCGATTTAGACAAGATTTCAACGATGATAACAGGCGCATTTTTATAGTACTCGTTTGCATCATCTTTCTGGCAAACCACCATCACGTCGGGGTAAAAAAAGTTAGCTCCCACTTTAACTTTCATATCCGCCATAAAGGCTCTACAAGGCGTGCCTTTCAATTGAGCCCTTAATTCACTCGCCATATTCAGCGACAGCAAATTGTGATTTTCACTAGCCCCTGCCATTGCATAAACGTCGCCATCGATATATTCATGCTTGGTGGCTGCCAGTAGCTCGCCTTGTAGATAGGCTGCTTCGCTAATCTGTTTGTGTGTAGGATTTAAGCTCATGATTGTCATCCTGTTTAGCAAAAAGTTGCCGCTATAAACGTATCAATCCAGCCCTTCCATAATTTCGTCGCTAATATCCGCATTGGAATAAACATTCTGCACGTCATCCAGATCTTCCAACCGGTCGATCAAACGCATCATCTTTTCCGCGCCCTCGGCATCCAGTTCAGCCATCGTTGCGGCCTGCATGGTAACTTCGGCATTATCCGGCGCAAAACCTGCAGCAATCAACGCATCCTTGACTTCCAGATAAGTTTCCGGCGTGGTCATCACATCGACCGAACCGTCATCATGGCTGGTGACATCTTCCGCCCCGACTTCCAAAGCCGCCTCCATCAGCGCATCTTCATCGACCGAAGGCGCATAACTGAGAATGCCAATCTTGCTGAATAGGTAGGCCACAGAACCGTCTGTACCCAAGTTGCCGCCCGCTTTAGAAAAAGCATGACGCACTTCGCCGACGGTGCGGTTACGATTATCGGTCAGGCAATCGACCATAACCGCCGTGCCGCCAGGGCCGTAACCTTCATAACGAACGACTTCGTAATTAACGCCTTCTAACGCGCCGGACGCTTTTTTGATCGCGGTATCGATGGTATCGCGGCGCATATTCGCGCCTAATGCTTTATCAACCGCAGTGCGTAAGGCGGGATTGCTGGCCGCATCGGGCCCACTGGTTTTTACCGCTACCGTTATTTCCCGCAGCATTTTGGTGAAAATTTCGCCGCGTTTAGCATCCTGCCCTGCCTTACGATGCTTGATATTGGCCCATTTACTATGCCCAGCCATTGTCTCTCTCTTAAAAATAGTTAAATGTGTGGTCGTAATTACTCAACCATTAGGAAAAATAGAACGCCGATGACGCTGAGTGCATGATTAGATAAGATTTTTCAGTATTTGTAACTATCTATGCACATCATATTCATCTGCATTCCATTGTATTTTTATGGGACTGACTAACTACCAAGTTTATAAAATATGCGCCAGTATTGAAACCAAGGTCGGTTCAGCGCTATAAAAATCGGCTTGTTCGCGAACTACCGGCCGGTCAACCACGCCGCCAAAGCCGATAACAACGGCTCCGGCTTGCTTGGCTTCCATATCGGTCTTGCCGTCGCCGATCATGACCAGCGAGCCTTCCGACTTCAGCAAGCGCCTGCAAATTTCGGCTTTGCCGCCGGATCTGGCCAACGGCGAGCTCTGGTCATAATCGCGATAACTGCCGTCTGCATTGAAATAAATATCGACTGCGTGAACCTGAGTTTCCGGCAAACCTAAAACTCGCGCCAACGGCAAAATAGCCTGACGGAGTCCGCCGCTGACAATGTGCAGCTCCTTGCCGGGCGCAGTTAAGGTTTCAAATACTTCCTTAACGCCATCGACGATCTGCTCGATATACAAATCAGCCAGCCAGTCGATGCCTGCCTGATCAGGCCTAATCAACGACAAACGTTGTTCATAGACCGCTTCCAGCAGCACCTCGCCATTCATCGCTGCATCGGTCAGTTTGGACATTTCCGCGCCCAAACCGACACGCCTGGCGAGTTCGTCGATACCTTCTATTTTGCTTAAGGTGCTATCGCAATCAAAACAGATGACATCGAAACTCATAAGTTAATCTGGATAGCCTTATGTACGGCAGGAATAAGACACAACTGCTCTAACAAATCGTCTGTCAATGGTTCGGAAACGCTGATAACCGCCATCGCCTGCTGCTGCTCATCCGCCGTACCCACCTGCATCCTGGAGATATTGATAGTGGCATTACCCAGCACACTGCTGATTGCCGAGATAACGCCCGGTTTGTCGTCATGCTGAGTCACTAATAAGGTTCCTACCGGCACTACTTCAATATCGAACTGGTCGATACAAACCAGACGCGGATGGCAGCCGCCCAACAAGGTTCCCGCCAGCGTAATGGTTTGATCGGCGCAATGGCCGGTCACCTTGATCAGCGACAAATAATCCTGAGTTTCTTCGGTTTTCGATTCAACCAGAACAATGCCCTGGCGCTTGGCAATATTTTCGGCGTTAACCCGGTTTACCGGCGTGGAAAATTGTCCGCTTAACACGCCGATTAAGGCAGCGACAGAAACCGGACGCGCCTCAACTTCTGCCGCTCTGCCCAACAACGCCACTTCGATTTTTTCTATCGGCTTGGTCGCCAGACCCACCAACACCTTGCCAAGAATATTGGCTAGCGTCATAAATTCGTGGGATTTTTTCAGTTCTTCCGCCGATACTCTAGGCAGATTTAACGCATTAACCGCTTCGCCGGTCTTTAAAAAGGTAACCGCCTGACGGGCAATTTCAACGCTCACCGCCACCTGCGCTTCACTGGTCGATGCGCCCAAATGCGGGGTAAAAACGATATTGTCCAGTTCCAGCAACGGCGAACCGGCAGGCGGTTCATTTTCGTAAACATCCAGCGCCGCTCCGGCTATTCGACCGTTTTTCAAGGCCTCGTACAGTGCCGCCTCGTCAATCAAGCCGCCTCTGGCGCAGTTGATAATCATCGCTTCTTTTTTCATCGTCGCCAGCTGGGCGCTGCCGATAATGTTGCGGGTTTTTTCAATTAAGGGGCAATGCAGGGTCAGATAATCTGCCCTAGTCACCAGCCCTTCCAGACTGACCGATTCAACGCCCAGGTCTTCAAATATTTCCGGTGCAACAAAGGGATCATAGGCAATCACCTGCATTTTCAGACCCAAACCGCGTTGCGAGACGATCCGGCCGATGGTGCCGAAACCCAGTATCGCCAGTGTTTTATGGGCAATTTCAGAACCCATCAACTTGGAGCGCTCCCATTTTCCGGCGCGAATTGAGCGGTCGGCCTTAGGCAAATGTCGGCTTAACGACATCATATGCGCAACTGCCAATTCGGCAGTCGTGGTCGCATTGGCATCCGGCGTATTCATCACAATAATCCCCAATTCCGTTGCGGCAGGAATATCGACATTATCGACACCGATACCGGCGCGACCTATCAACTTGAGATTCTTTGCAGCCTGCAACACTTTTTTGGTCACCTGGGTATCGCTACGAATCAACAGCGCATCGTAATCCCCGATGATATTGCACAGCTGCTCTTCATTGAGCCCGGTTTCAATATGAATTTGTATGCCGGGCTGTTCATTTAAATAATTGATACCGGCTTCTGCCAATTTGTCGGAAATAAGGATTTTTTTCAAAGGAATGTACCGGAAAAAGGTTATGCGTTAAAAACAAAGTAGTTTAACAGGTTTACTCGCAGGGCTGTTCACCCTGCGGTTATTTACAATCTTCAGCTTTAATCACCACGATAATAACCCGTTGGAGAAGGTTTGCGTACCGGTTTCGGAGCCGGTTGTTGAGGCACTTCCTCGGTTTGCGCTCCTGCATTCGCATTTTCCAGCGGCGGCAAGCGCTCATAAATAGCTATAGGCTCGCCAGCCTGATTGGTAAGCGCCCGATTTAACGCTTTTTGGTCGAAATCAGGCATTTCCATATTAGTAGCCTTTTCAATCAAGCCCAGCGCCACGGCGAAACGCTGATCCAGTGTTGTCTCCTCACCCTCCAAATCAGGATGCGCTTCCACATAAAGAACATTATCCAGCCAACCAACCTTGATAGGTTGCTTAACGATATAGACCGGCGTTCCGACTGCGACCATATCGTATAACTCCTCGACATCTTTAGGATACATACGAACGCAGCCATGCGTTATCTGCATGCCTATGCCATGAATCTTGTCAACATCGGTACCGTGTATCCGGTATTCTCCCGGCAGCGCCAGATGCAGGGCGCGTGTACCCAGCGGATTATTCGGCCCCGGCGGAACAACAACCGGCAAAGGATCGCCATTCGCCGCATGCTCGCGTCTGATCGATTCGGGCGGATGCCATGAAGGGTTCATGACTTTTCGGATAATTTTGGTTTTACCCAGCGGTGTCTTCCAATCCTGCCTGCCGACGCCATGCGCATAAGACATGACCTGCTTAGGCGTCTCGCCCTTTTTAGTCGGCGGATAATAATACATACGGTATTCGGAAATATTTAAGGTAATTCCGTTGCGCGGAGAATCCGGCAAAATACGTTTATTGGATAAACGAACAATCTCGCCTTTTTTAACCAGCCAACGATCAACATCTGGGTTTAACCTGACTATTTCCGTTTGCCCCAAAAGAAAGCGGCGTGCCACATCCAGTAAAGTTTCGTCCTCATCTGTATGGGCTAAAGGTATACCATCAGGGTATTGAGTGATGATGCTATCCCGAGTATTTTCAGGCATTGCATAGGTCGTAGCATTTGCCAGGCCGCCAATGACCGACAGGAAGATAGTAAAGCTAAGTAGTGCGCGAATATTCATTGCGATAAATTTCTCAGAAACACAATATAAAAAAATAATAACTCTTTTCAGCAACCAGCGTCGTTTGCTAGTTGTAGGCGTAGATAAATCCGCACCTAAATAGACAATCCCCAGCTAAACGCTCAAGATCCGTCCCTATAAAAAATCGCTTATAATATCACGCAAGACTGACTCAAGCATAATTTAGCTGGCATTCTCGGGCTTATTTTGGGGATTAACGCCATTACCCCTATAATCCAACGAATACAACATATTACCTTCAATCCAATAACAAGAGACGCCCCATGTCCATGCAAATTTTTCGCAGCAAACACATTACCTCGGATGATGACTCAGGCAGCGGTCTCAAGCGTTGCCTGTCTAAATGGGATTTGACCTTTCTCGGTATAGGCGCAATCATCGGCACCGGTATCTTTGTGCTGACCGGAATCGCCGCCGCCACCCAATCCGGGCCTGCGGTGATACTGTCATTTGTGATCGCCGGACTCGCCTGCGCTTTCGCCGCCTTGTCTTATGCCGAATTATCCGCCTCAGTCGGCGGCTGCGGCAGCGCATACGGCTACAGCTACGTGGCTTTCGGCGAAATATTCGCCTTTATGATCGGCTGGGATTTGCTGCTGGAATACAGCCTTGCCGTAGCGACCGTCGCCAACGGCTGGTCCGGCTACTTCAATAACGCATTGACCGCCATCGGCATACCGTTACCGGAGATGCTGACCAAAGCCCCCAAACTCGGCGGATTGATCAACCTGCCCGCAACCGCCATTATTCTGATATTGATGATGCTGCTGATCATCGGTGTAAAGCACAGCGCCAAAGTCAACAACGCGATGGTATTTGTCAAACTACTCACCATCACCGTCTTTATCGCCGTTGCCGCATTTAACGTCCACCCTGAAAACTGGCATCCGTTCATGCCGTTCGGCTGGTTTCAGACCCTGCCTGACGGCAAAACCACCGGCGTCCTGGCTGGCGCATCGCTGGTATTTTTTGCCTACGTCGGCTTCGATGCCGTGTCCACCGCCGCCGAGGAAGCCCGCGACCCGCAACGCGACCTGCCGTTCGGCATCGTCACCTCGCTGGCTTTTTGCACCGTTATCTACATCCTGGTTTCCGGACTACTGACCGGCGTCGTCAACTATACCGAACTCAACGTATCCTCGCCTGTCGCTCACGCGCTGAACCTGCTCGGTTACAACTGGGCGTCGGCGCTGATTTCAACCGGCGTTATTGCAGGACTTACCACCGTCATGCTGGTGCTGTATTACGGACTGACCCGCATCATCTTCGCGATGTCCCGCGACGGCCTGCTCTCGCCGTTCTTTAGCGAAGTCAACCCCAAAACCCAGACCCCGGTGCGCGTCATCGTACTCTGCGGCATCATCATGGCGACAGCCGCCGGCTTCATCCCGCTCGGCGATCTTGCAGAACTGGTCAACATCGGCACCCTGGCCGCATTCGTACTGGTGTGCTTGGGCGTATTGGTACTACGTATCACCAAACCGGACATGAAACGCCCGTTCCGCTCACCGTTCAGTCCGTTATTTCCGGTGCTGGGCATGCTGTCCTGCACCGCGCTGATGGCGTTTTTGCCTTCGCTAACATGGCTGCGCTTTGTGATCTGGCTGGTTATCGGATTGATTGTTTATTTTTCTTATTCTGTAAAACATAGTCAGTTGGCGAAAGACAAACACTAGAAAGCTGTCCGAGAATGGGGCTCTCGAATGGTGAGCACCCGAAAATTCGGGCAGTGCATTTGCGCGATATACATGAAAGACAAGTCTTCACGACAGCGCTTTTCGATTTGACGGGAACTGAAAACGCCCCGACTGTATGCGTACGTAAATCAAAATCGAGACAATGAGTCTGGGGTGATAAGCGTTCCGGCCTTTAACCTTATAGCTGCTTTCAACGGCAGAGGTGTCGAGCTGCTGAAAAAGACCTGTACGCCTATAGGTCTTCTCGCTTAAATAAGCAGTATCGGGTTGTTTACCAAATAAAAGCAGAAGTCCAGAGATAGCGTCCTGTTCATTCGCTTGTTTACGGTTTCCACTCCAGCCTAGCCAAAGCTGTAGGGCATGCTTGAAGCTTAGTGTCCTTGGCAGCTGGCACTAAGGTGGTGACGATGGTTTGGTGACTTACAGTTTACATCATATCAGCTTTTTCTTTTTAATTCATACTCTTACCTATTAAGTAAGTGCCATTCGGTAGCGTCCCCTTTTATTCAATATTTGGAGCCAATATTTTCTGACTGAGTGCTAGTTGAGCATAGGCGCTATCGCAAGCGGTGAGGGGTGTCTTCTAATCAAAGAAATCGGGCGATCAATAACAATAATTGTTATCCTTGGCTATCAAATAGCCAAAGCGGAGACATTAAGCCCATGAACATTTCCCTGACCCCTCATTTTGAAGCGTTAGTAAAAAGCAAAGTCGAAAGCAGCCTTTACAACTCAGTCAGTGAAGTGATGCGTGAAGCCTTGAGCCTGATGGAAGAACGCGACCAGTTGCGCGAACTACGGCTTGAACAATTAAAGCGTGACATTCAGCAAGGCATCAATAGCGGCTTGCTGCGCAATCAATACCAGGTTGAAAGAGTAATGTCACGCTGCTTAAAACGCCCGGAAGCCGAAAACGACCTTGAAGAAATCTGGTAGCACATCGCCCAAGACAGCCCAAACAACGCGGACAAATTTCTTGATCGAATTCAGGAAACCTGTGTAGCACTGGCCGACCACCCACACTTGGGCATCAGCCGAAACGAGCTGACAACAGGTTCGCGTAGTCATCCCGTAGGACATTACCTCATTTTCTATTTTCCGCTTGAACAGGGCATTGATATTATCCGAGTTCTTCATGGTTCGCGGGATATTGACCGGTTAATGTAGCCACAACGAATAACAGCGTTTTGTCGCTACTACTAAGGATACGGTCAATAATAACGTCCCTAAATCCGTTCGTGGTGAGCTTGTCGAACCACAACACCCTTCGACAAATTCAGGGCGAACGGTTCATTTGGAAATCGGGAAGTTTTTTTAGCCATATCCTTAGCAGTTTGCAGATAACAAGACCTGAACCCAATGTTTTTTAACCGCCAAATGCGTTAAAAACTGCTCCACCTCAGCGGCACCCATGCCACGAGGATGTTTCGGCTCTTCCCGATTTCGTGGGGTAGCTACTACATGTAGTATATGATAACTGAATGCCAATAAGCTTACCGACCTACCTGTAATCAGGAAATAGAGCCATGCTATTAAAAATCCCCCTTGATATTCCAGATGTTGAAATTGATAAATTGGATGCGTCGACAAAAAAAAGTTTTGTGATTACGATAGTAAGCACGCTGAAAGGCACGATTTGTAAGTCTTGCGGCAA
>JAURVK010000041.1 GCA_030655535.1 Methylobacter sp.
TGAAAAAATGTTTTACCACAGAGAACACGAAGGACACGGAGAAAATAACAACGTTAATTCAATGCATTAAAAACTTCGTGCTCTCCATGTTCTTCGTGGTTATTCTTTAATTTTTCTAAATACGAATACTTTCACAGTCTCTGGAGCATGGGAACCAGAAAATAGTATCATCCCAAAACTCAGTTATTTATAAGCTTCAATCTTCAAAAGCCGCTCTACACTGACTATTTTGTAGTCATTTTCTTTTGCAAAATCAAGCGTTTGTTTTAATACCTGGATGGTTTTATCCGACGTATCGTGAAACAAAATAATAGCGCCCGGTTTTATTTGTGTTTGTACGCGCCGGGTTATGGTTTGTGCGCTGTCGGCTGTTGTATCTAACGAGCGGATATTCCAGCCGATGATGCTGTAGTCCAAATCATTTGAGGCTTTGGCAAGATTGGGTGTGGTTACTCCATAGGGCGGCCGGAATAATTTCATACGTTTGCCTATGACTTTAAAGACGCTCTCTGCTGTCTGGTTTAGTTCATTCTTGAAGCCTTGCAAGCTTTTAAAATCCACAAAAAAAGAATGCGTGTAGCTGTGGTTGCCAATACTGTGTCCTTCTGTATCCATTTGTTTCAAAATGCTTTCATTGCCTTGAATGTTTTTTCCGATCACAAAAAAAGTTGCCGACGCATCGTGCTGAGCTAATATTGAGAGCACCTGTGGGGTGTATTCCCGGTTTGGGCCATCGTCAAACGACAGGGCAATTTCTTTTTCTGAAATATTCGCATGGCAATAGGCGTGGGCGTGAAAGTTGGATTGAATGATTGCCGAACCGTAAATGATTAATGCCAGATAAACTGTGCTTGGCAATACCAGCCACCCTAGGCTGATTCCAAAAAATGTGTGTAACAAGCCAATAACGCTGATGGCAATGATGAAGCTGTTGCGGGTTGATTTGAATGTCATTTGATAGGTTTGCTGATCTTGCAGGGAGTAGATCAGGTTAGCGTAACTTAACAGGACAAACCAAGGCCGTGGGTTACAGCCTTAGTTTTTTTTGTGGGTTTATATGTCTAAGTTGATGCGTAATGGTATGGGATAGTTGCCGCTACAGATGACTGTATAAGGTCATGTATTGTTTGGCGCTTTTGCTCCAGGAGTAGTCTTTTTGCATGCCATTGATTTGTAATTGTTTCCATGTTTTAGGGTGGTTGTACAAAATCAGTGCGCGTTTAATGGCTTCCATTAACGCGCCGGGACTTGCTTCGTTGAAAACAAGACCTGTTGCGGTGTGATTGCTCAAGGTTTCCGGAACGGTATCGACGACGGTATCGGCCAGTCCGCCGGTTTTTCTGACGATGGGAACGGTGCCGTAGCGTTGACTGTATATCTGGTTTAAACCGCAAGGTTCAAAACGCGAGGGCATCAGGAAAATATCTGCCCCCGCTTCAATCAGATGCGCCAGTGTTTCGTCATAACCAATGGTGATCGATATTTTATCGGGGTGGCTCTCGGCAAAATTATGCAAGCGCTGTTCAAAACCTTTGTTGCCGCTGCCGAGCAGTACAAATTGCAGCGGATGGGTCAGCATCTCGGGGAGACATTCCAGAATCAGGTCGATGCCTTTTTGCTCCACCAAACGGCTGATAAGCCCGAACACGGGAATATTTTTGTCAACGGGCAGGGATAATTTTTCCTGTAGCGCCGTTTTATTAAACAGTTTTTTGTTTAGCGTTAAGCGATTAAACGTTTGGCTGATGTTAGTGTCGGTTTCAGGGTTCCAGTGGTCGGTATCTATGCCATTGATAATGCCGCTCAGGAAGTCTTTTCGGTGACTTAACAGGCCTTCCAGACCATAGCCAAGCTCGGCGGTTTGAATTTCCTTGGCATAGGTTGGACTTACGGTGGTGATGCGATCGGAATAGATCAGGCCGCCTTTAAGAAATGACAGCATGTTATGAAACTCTATACCGTTCGGATTCCAAAGTTGGCCGGGCAAGTTTAAAGAAAGGTAAGTCGCGCTTGGGAATATTCCCTGATAAGCCATGTTATGTATGGTGAAAACGATAGCGGGGCGGTTGTATTCCAGGGATAGCAGCGCCGGCACCAGTCCGCTTTGCCAATCGTTGCAGTGGACGATGTCGGGTTTCCAATCCAGCCAGCTCCGGTTCATCGCAACTTCTACCGTGACGCGGCAAAATAGGGCAAAACGTTCGGCGCTGTTCGCCCAAGGCTTGCCGTGTTGATCAACATAGGGGTTGCCCGGAAAATTAAAGAATTCCGGGGAATCCACCAGCCACACGATGACATCGGTACCCGGAAGCCGGGTTTCCAGAATATTCACCGCGTAATTATTCACATAGACGGTACTCAGGTAACGAACTTCGTCGGTCGTTTTGATGTCCTGATAATTGGGTATGATAATACGCACATCTTCACCTAATTCCACCAACGCCTTGGGCAGACTGCCGGATACATCGGCTAGGCCTCCGGTTTTAATCAGAGGGTGGGCTTCACTGGTGACAAAAAGTATTTTTTTCATGTGTTGGTTTTTGTTGTTTTCTGATGATAAACACTGTCCACGAAAAGCCTTAACCGTTCGCCCTGAGCTTGTCGAAGGGTAGACGGTTAAGGCTTGTTACTTGCCCCGGCTAAGTTAGCAACCCTTTAGCCTTGAACCTTAATTATAATTTCAAAATTACGGCCCCCAAGGGCGGCAAGGTAAGACTGATAGAATGCGGCAGATTCATCCACGCGGTAGGTTCTGATAAGGCTGCGCCATTGCCGACATTACTGCCGTCGTAGTAAGCGGAATCGGAATTGAATATTTCCGTATAAGTACCCGCCGCAGGCACACCGATCCGGTATTGCTCACGAGCTACCGGGGTAAAGTTGAGTACAATAATCAAATCTTCATGCTCGGTTTTGCGGCGATAACTGATAATGGATTGTTGCGAATCATGGCAATCAATCCAGTCAAATCCCTGATAATCGAAATCATGCTGATATAGAGCCGGGTGTTTTTTATAAAGATGATTTAAATCTTTTACCAGCGCTTGCAGACCGTGGTGATGCGGGTAGTCCAGGACATACCAGTCCAGGGCCTTGTTAAAATTCCATTCGGTGCCTTGCCCGAATTCACAGCCCATAAACAGCAGCTTTTTGCCGGGATAAGTGTACATGAAGGTGTACAGCAGCCGAAGGTTGGCAAAGCGCTGCCATTCATCCCCCGGCATACTGTTGACCAGAGAACCTTTGCCATGCACTACTTCATCGTGGGAAAAGGGCAGGCAGAAGTTTTCGGTAAAGGCATAGAGCATCCCGAAAGTGAGTTGGTCGTGATGATATTTGCGGTGTATCGGCTCCTGGCTCATGTAAGCCAAAATATCATGCATCCAGCCCATATTCCATTTCATCGAAAAACCTAAGCCGCCGGTCCAGGTCGGCCGGGTTACTTGCGGCCAGGACGTGGATTCTTCAGCCATCATCACCGTGCCGGGGTGCTGGTCATGGGTGACGGAATTTAATTCTCTCAGGAAATCTATCGCTTCCAGATTCTCGTTACCGCCATACATATTGGGAATCCAGTCATTCTGCTCGCGGGAATAATCTAAGTAAAGCATCGAGGCTACGGCATCGACCCGCAAGCCGTCAAGATGGAATTCCTCCAGCCAGAAAATGGCGCTGGACAGCAAAAAGTTTTTAACCTCATTGCGTCCAAAGTTATAAATTAAGGTGCCCCAGTCGCGGTGTTCACCCTTGCGCGGGTCTTCGTGTTCATACAGCGCGCTGCCGTCAAAACGAGCCAGAGCAAAGCTGTCTTTGGGGAAATGCGCGGGTACCCAATCCAGAATCACGCCGATACCGTTTTGATGGCAGGTGTCGATAAAGTAGCGGAAATCGTCCGGTGTGCCGTGACGACTGGTCGGGGCAAAATAGCCGGTGGTTTGATAACCCCAGGAGGCATCCAGCGGATGCTCGGTCACCGGCAATAATTCAATATGGGTAAAGCCCATTTCTTTGACATAGTCGACCAGCTGTACAGCCAATTCACGATAATTGAGAAAATTGCCCAGATTGTCGCGTCGCCAGGAACCTAAGTGAACCTCATAGATAGACATGGGTTCGTGCAGCCAATTGCGATGGACACGTTGATCCATCCATTGCCGATCCTGCCAAACATAGCTGTTTTCATGGATCACAATGGACGAGGTATTGGGACGGAACTCAAACTGCTGACTGTATGGATCGGTTTTTAGCAGAATCTGATTGGTATTGCGGTTTAAGATCTCGAATTTATAGTAACAACCGGCTTGCAAATCCGGCATGAACAGTTCCCAGATGCCGCTACCGCCCAGGCTGCGCATGGGGTTGCAACGTCCGTCCCAGTTATTGAAATCGCCCACCAGGCTGACTCGTCCGGCATTAGGCGCCCAGACCGCAAACAAAACCCCATCAAGACCATCGGCTCTATGCAGATGTCCGCCCAGTTTTTGGTAAATATGCCAATGTTTACCTTCGCCGAATAAATGCTGATCAAACTCCGGCAATTGGGTGCCGAAATCATACGGGTCATAGTTTTCGTGGCTGTAGCCAGACTTATCGATCCAGGACAAGCGATAATGCGCGGGCAATTGCTCATCTTCTTTGGCGTTATATTCAAAAAAATCCGTATCGGGCACCCGGTTTAAAGCAGCGCCGTTATGAGTAAAGCACACGGTTTCTGCGTAAGGCAGATACACCTTAACCTGAACGTGGTTGTTGTTGATGTGGCGGCCCAAAACTGAAAAAGGATCATGATGTCTGGCTTCCGTGATTTTTATCATATCTGCGTCAAGTGCGCTGTTAGATTGTTTTTGCACGATGACATTTTTAGATTGCTTTTTCACTATGAATAGCCTCGGAGTAGTGGAATAATGGTTACGGTCAATATTACCAAACACATCAAGAGTTGTCAGTCTATTCCACATGGAGATGAAAAATGTCAACATCAAGTAATCAAAAGCATGATCATAATATCAGTCATTTAACCCGTAATACTATTGCATTAATACTGGCAGGCGGTCGCGGTTCACGGTTAATAAATATGACGGATTGGCGCGCCAAGCCGGCGGTACCTTTTGGAGGCAAGTTCCGGATCATCGATTTTCCGCTATCGAACTGCATGAATTCCGGTATACGCAAGATAGGTATTTTGACTCAATACAAGGCGGATTCGCTGATCAGACACATTCAGCAGGGCTGGGGATTTTTGCGTGGCGAGTTTGGCGAATATGTCGACTTGATGCCGGCTCAACAACGGCACGATGAGAATTCCTGGTATCAAGGAACCGCCGATGCCGTTTTTCAGAATATCGATATTCTGCGCAGTCGCCGTCCTGAACACATTTTGGTGCTGGCCGGCGATCATATCTATAAAATGGATTACAGTGCGATGCTTGCCGATCATGTTGAAAAAAATGCCGATTTAACAATAGGCTGTATCGAGGTTTCGCTGCAAGATGCAACGGCCTTTGGGGTCATGGATGTCGATGAGCATCGGCGGGTCAGAGCGTTTGTAGAAAAACCGGAGAATCCCCCTCTGATGCCGGGCAGAACGGATACAGCGTTAGCGTCGATGGGGATTTATATTTTTAATGCCGATTTTCTGTTTGAACAATTACTAAAAGATGCGGACACTCCAGGCTCGACTCGTGATTTTGGTAGAGATATTATTCCTGCCGTTATCGATAAATATCTGGCCAATGCGTATCCCTTTTTGGATTTGCAAAGCGGGGAACAAAGTTACTGGCGCGATGTAGGCACCATCGATGCCTACTGGTCTGCCAATATGGAATTGATTGGGGTAAAACCGGATTTAAATTTATATGATAAGACTTGGCCTATATGGACCTATCAGGAGCAAACCCCGCCGGCCAAATTTGTTTTCGATAGCGACAAAAGACGAGGCCAGGCTGTGGACTCTATGGTTTCAGGAGGGTGTGTAATTTCCGGAGCAAAAGTCAGGCATTCGCTGTTATTTTCGAATGTCCGCGTCAATTCGTATACGACCTTGCAAGATACCATTGTTCTGCCTGAAGTTAATATCGGTCGCCATTGCCGTATTACTAAGGCGATTATAGAAAAAGGCTGTGAAATTCCGGAAGGCACGATTATCGGTGAGGATAGGGCGGAAGATGAAAGAAAATTTCATGTGAGCCCCGGCGGAGTTGTTTTGGTTACGACAGATATGCTGGGACAAAATAGACACTATGTCAGATAAAAGGGCTGAAGTTCTATAAGGAATTATTGCCGGTGGAAATGGAAAGTAAAACACGATGTCAGATAAAACCAAATTGAAATTAGTCTTGTGCTGGCATATGCATCAGCCGGAATATAGGGATTTACAGACAGGGGAATTTAAGCTGCCGTGGACCTATCTGCATGTTATTAAAGACTATGTAGATATGGCGGCGCATTTGGAAGCCGAGCCGAATGCCAAGGCGGTCGTTAATTTTGCGCCTATCCTGCTGGAGCAAATTGAGGAATATGCTCGGCAAGTCAACGGCTATTTGCATGATCGCATTTCGATTGCCGATCCCTTGTTAGCGGCACTGGTCGATCCCAGTATTCCGGTAGATCCTGAAGAGCGCATGAAACTGGTTAAAGACTGCATGCGAGCGAACAGGGACAGGCAAATAAATCGCTATCCGAGTTTTCAAAGATTGATTGAAATGGCCGATTGGCTTGAGCATCATTACGATTCGTTAAATTATGTCAATTCTCAATTTATCAGCGATATTCTAGCTTGGTATCATCTGATCTGGATGGGGGAAACCTTAAAGTTGACGGATAGCCGGGTGAAACGCCTGCTAGAGAAAGGCTCCGGTTATACGCTGCACGACAGGATCGAAATTGTAGAAGTCATTGCCGAGCAATTAACCGGTGTTATCTGCCGATATAAGGCATTGGCCAGAAAAGGGCAGCTCGAACTTTCTGTATCGCCTTATGCTCATCCCATCATGCCGTTGTTGCTGGACTTGAACTCCGCTCATGAGGCGATGCCGGATGCTCCTTTGCCGGAGCTGGATAGCTATCCGGGCGGAGCCGATCGAGTGGTGTGGCATCTTGAAAAGGGTGTGCAAACCTTTAAGCGATTATTCGGCTTTAAACCTAAAGGATGCTGGCCATCAGAAGGCAGTATCAGCGATCAGACCTTGAAAATATTAGGTGATTTCGGCTTTGACTGGACTGCAAGCGGCGGTTCTGTGCTTGCCAATAGTTTAAATCTTCCTGAAAATGCCAAACAATCAGGCATTCATTATCCTTTTAAGCTTGCCAAAACCGATATAGCCTGTTTTTTTCGGGATGACGGTTTATCCGATCTTATCGGTTTCGAGTATTCAAAATGGCATGCCGACGATGCGGTCGGCGATTTGATCCACCATTTGGAAAATATTGCTGATCATGAGCGCGATGACAAGGTAGTTTCAATTATCATGGATGGCGAAAATGCCTGGGAGTATTATCCGGATAATGGCTATCACTTTCTCAGGGCTTTGTATCAACGGCTGGACAGTCATCCAGGTATTGAATTAACGACTTTTTCGGAATGTTTGCAAAATAAGGTTGAGGTTAAACCGCTGGCAAAAATGGTTGCCGGCAGTTGGGTTTATGGTACGTTCTCAACCTGGGTAGGCGATGCGGACAAAAATCGTGGCTGGGATATGCTGGGCGATGCTAAATGGGCATTTGACAAGGCGATTTCGGCCGACAGATTAACGGATAAACAAGTGCAGCAGGCTGAGCTTCAGCTGGCCGTTTGTGAAGGTTCTGATTGGTTTTGGTGGTTTGGCGATTATAATCCCGGTGAAGCGGTCAGTAACTTTGAAAAACAATTCCGGCTTAATTTGGCTAATTTGTATAGACTGCTGGGTGAGGAGCCGCCAGCTTATCTGGCGATGACATTTACTCAGGGTTCCGGTGCTCCGGCTATGGGTGGCGCAATGCGTCCAGGTATCGAGCTGCCTAGTGGATAGTTATTCGCCCTCTATTATTAAACAGCTGAAAACTTAAACGAGAGATCACTGAGTGTGAATGACATCTTAAAGAAACGCCGCGCCGGTATTCTGTTGCATATTACCTCGTTACCGGGTGCGGGTAGTCAGGGCGATTTGGGGCGGGAAGCTTATCATTTTGTAAAATTCCTGCACGATTCCGGGGTTAGCGTATGGCAAGTCTTGCCTTTAGGCATGACCCATGCGGATGGTTCGCCCTATCAATGTCTGTCTGCCCACGCAGGTAATCCGGCGTTAATTAATATTGATTGGTTGGTGACGCAAGGCTGGCTGCAGCATTCTGATAAATGCGATGAATGTGCCGGTAATCATCAGAAATCGTGCTTGATAGAAAAGGCTTATTTTGGGTTTTTGGCGTGCGCCGAGCAACAGGATAAGGAGGGTTTTACGCAGTTTTGTCAGGGAAAAGCGTTCTGGCTTGATGATTTCGCCTTGTTTTTGGCTCTTAGGATTGAATTTAATCAACAATGTTGGAATCAATGGCCGGAGCATTTTAAGGAAAGGGATGAAAAAGCCATAAAAGAAGCGCGCCGCCGCTTAAAAATACAAATCGAATGTACTCAATTTGAGCAATATGTGTTTTTCAGGCAATGGCTGGAATTAAAAACCTACGCCAACCAGCATGGTGTGTCTTTATTCGGCGATATTCCTATTTTTGTGTCTTATGACAGCGCTGATGTCTGGACCCATCGTGATGTTTTTAAGCTCGATAAATCAGGCGAAATGTCTGTCGTGACCGGGGTGCCGCCGGATTATTTTTCTGCGACAGGTCAGCGCTGGGGCAATCCGCATTATAACTGGACCTATCTGAAGAAAACCGGCTTTAATTGGTGGATTGAAAGGATGAAAACTCAGATTGAGCTGTTTGATATTATTCGGATCGACCATTTTCGGGGGCTTGAAGCCGCTTGGGAAATACCGGCAAATGAAGATACCGCAATTAATGGACTATGGGTTAAGGCGCCAGGCGAAGCATTATTGAGCGCATTAAAAGCAGAACATGGGGCGATTTCACTGGTTGCCGAGGACTTGGGTGTTATTACCCCCGAAGTCGAGGCGTTACGGGATGAGTTTGATTTGCCAGGCATGAAAATTTTGCAGTTTGCGTTTGGAGATGATCCGGGTAATCCTTATTTACCTGATAATTATGAAAAAAACTGCGTTGTTTATACCGGAACTCATGATAATGATACGACTTTAGGTTGGCTGCAGGGTATTAGCGATGATCAGAAAAACTATATTTACAATTATCTTGGCAATCCGACATTGCCATTGCACTGTGCGCTAATTCATGCCGCATTGGCATCGGTTGCAAACCTTGCGGTCATTCCGATGCAGGATATTCTGGAGTTGGGTTCTGAGCATCGTATGAATACTCCGGGTACCACGGAGGGTAACTGGAAATGGCGTTTTCAGTGGGATCAGTTATCAGATAAACGGGCGGTCAGATTTGCCTATCTGGTTGGATTGTTTAATCGTAAGTAACTTGCTATCCACGAAAAGCACGAAAACCAAAAGTTGGAGATCTAAAGAATGAAAATATTCAGTCTTTAGGTCGCCACCCAAAGTGATGAAAATAGCCGAGCCATGGCAGTCTGTTGATTTATTTTGTGCCTTTCGTGGATCAATCGCCTTTTTTATGATTAGTCGTTATCATCGCGAATAACCTGCTTAGGGATCGGTAGTAAAGGGATGTTGTAACTGCTTATGATGGCTCGAATCCCGTCTGCTTTGTCCGCTATCAGCTTGTTAAGGACTTCTTTTCTTGCTTTGTCGCCATTGCGGACGCCCATCGCCATCGAAAAATCAAACTTTATGTTCGGGGTTGATTTCATCGGAATCATTGAGTAACTGTTTTTTGGGCTTTGTGCGGCGACATAGCCAGCCATAGGTCCCCAAAGAATAACCATATCAATTTTCTTCGCTTTAAGATCCTTTTCTATCTGCATAGCCACATTATTTTCATGGTCGCCTGACATCGATTGATAGGGGATGCCCACATCGAGTAGACCGTTTTTTTGTAACCAAGTCGTTCCCGGGCCACGGTCAAACATGGCGATTTTCAATGATTCCTGTCTTTGCAAAGGCAGATCGACTAATTGGGCTGCATCGGTAATATCGTCCCAGCCGCGCCCTTTGGCGATTAACAGTACATAAGTCGACTGGTAATACGGCGAGGTGGTTAAGGTGAGGTCGTAACCGGCAGGAACGCCCATGATGACGTCGCATTTATAGTCGTTACTTTCCACATCGCTGTCTTTTAACGGTGCATTTAAGGTGTTTCGGATAAAGCCGAGACGTTGGGGGAACCAGTTGTACTCAAGGGTTTGTCCCAGTTCTCTAGCAAACAGTTCGGCGATTTTGTTTTCAAAGCCGTCTTGTTTTTTTGTGGAATAAGGCGGATTCAGCGGGTCGGCGCAGACCTTGAATTTTTCTCCGGACGAGACGTTAAAGCTGAATGCGGATAAGAACAGGATGGCTAGTGTGGCGTTGATGCGAGGTAATAAAGTCCTCATTAAAATCTCCTTGGGTGTATCGAACAAATTAAGGCCTCATAGTTTACTGCATAAAGAGTCAAAAAAAAGCTCCGGTTAATAAATTAACCGAAGCTTTTAATGCGCAATCTAAAAAATCAGATTGATTTAGTATGTCAATTCACTTCCCCGCTGTGGCAAGGAGATCCATTAGATACTTAGTTGCCGGGTAATGCAAATACAGTCAATGTACCGCCCAGTTTAGTGTAAGAACTTAGGCTTCTGTACGCGCCAACCGCTCCCAAACCTTCTGAGTTTGAACCTTCTTCACCGCTGTCAAGACCCGCAGCAATACCGATTCCGGCCCAGCCGCCGATACCGGAAAGAACGCCAACATATTGCTTGCCAGCATATTCCCAGGTATTAACGTTACCGATGATGCCGGAAGGTGTTTTGAACTTGTACAGTTCTTTGCCTGTTTTAGCGTCAACAGCTTTCAGGTAGCCTTCCAGAGTGCCGTAGAATACTATCCCACCCGCTGTTGCAACAGAACCTGACCAAACAGAGAATTGTTCCTTGTTGGACCAGGCAATTTTACCTGTTTTAGCATCGAAAGCCGTGAACTGACCTAAGTTGGTTGTTCCGTCCGGTTTTCCGGTCAGAACGTCTGCGCCAGCCGGCATCATGGTTAAAGTAGCGCCAACGTAGGGTTGACCAGCTGTATATGAAACTTCGAATGGTTCGTAGTCCATGCACAAATGGTTGCCGGAGATATAAAACAGGCCGGTTTGTGGGGAGTAAGAAACCGGTTGTTGGTTTTTACTACCTAATGCAGCAGGGCAGATACCTTTTGAATTGACATCTTCACCGTTCTGTTCGGTACTGTACTCAGGCACAACTTGTGGGCGGCCTGTGTTCATGTCAACGTGTGTTGCCCAGTTAACTGATTTGTCGAATTTTTCAGCAACAAGCAATTCACCGGTTTCGCGATCTAAAGTGTAGCCAAAACCGTTACGGTCGAAATGCACGATAGTTTTGTGCATTTTACCTTTAACTTCCTGGTCAACCAGAACGGTTTCGTTGATACCGTCAAAATCCCATTCATCATGTGGAGTCATTTGGTAAACCCATTTAACAGCGCCTGTGTCAGCGTCACGAGCCCATAAAGACATGGACCACTTGTTATCGCCTGGACGTTGTACCGGGTTCCATGTGGATGGGTTGCCGGATCCGTAATAAATCAGGTTTAATTTAGAGTCGTAGCTGGTCCAACCCCAAGTAGTACCGCCGCCGATTTTCCATTGGTCGCCTTCCCAAGTGCTTAAGCTTGAGTCTGGGCCTACTGGAGTGACTTTGCCGTCTTTCCAAGTAGTTGTTTTCTTGGCGTCAATCAGGGTGTCTTTGTCTGGACCCATGCTGTAGCCTTTCCAAGCTAATTCGCCAGTGTTGATGTCATAAGCCGCTAAGAAACCGCGAACACCGAATTCACCGCCGGAAATACCGGTCAGAACCTTATCTTTAACAACTAATGGCGCGGCTGTGTTAGTCATGCCCAATTTAGGGTCGCCGTTTTGTACGCTCCAGATACGTTTACCGGTTTTAGCGTCCAACGCAGTTAAAACGGTATCGGATTGTTGTAAGAAGATTTTGCCGTCGCCGTAAGCCAAACCACGGTTGACCGTGTCGCAACACATAACCGGAATAGTCACGTCAGCATCTTGTGTCGGCGTGAATTCCCAGATTACAGATTGCGTTTTTTGGTCGATTGCGTAAACCGTGTTAGGAAAAGGGGTGTGAATGAAAAGAACATCGTTAACAACCAAGGGGCCGCCTTCGTGTCCACGCAGGACGCCTGTAGAAAAAGACCAGGCTGGTTGCAAAGTCTTCACGTTAGTGGTGTTAATTTCACTTAGTTTGCTGTAACGAGTACCTGCGTAATCACCGCCCCAAGTTGCCCAGTTAGCCGGGTTTTGAGTGAGTTTTTCAACATCGCTGTTAGCAGTTGAAACTGCTGGTGCAGCTAATAAAGCAGCCACACTGGAAGCAAGCAGCCAACTTTTCAAAGGCTTCTTCATATTATATTTCTCCTGGTATCCTGTTAATTTGACAGAATAGTGATTATGTTTTTATGACTAATATTAGTTTTTAGGGTGGTTTTCATGTTCCATGGAGACAGGAAATTTTCACTCTAGGGGTCTAAATTTAATGATTTTGCCCCAAAAGTCAACTTTTATAGGCTTTGGTATAAATGGATTCCTGTAACGTTTTGATAACACACGGGGTGTTTTAATTAAGATGAAAGGCGAAAGGCAGAAAGCGAAAGGCGAAAAAACATCAATATTTTCGCCTTGTACCTGAGTTAAAGGATCTCAATGTGATAGCCGTTGTTGTTCCAGCACAAGACTTCAGCTGTATGCTTGCTCCATGCAGCAAGTACAAAGCGCTGGGCGGTCTGTCCGTCTATTGTAAGATCATGGACGGCAGGCCGGTGCGTATGGCCGTGAATCAAACGGCGGCAATGCCGTTCGCGCATGATATTAACTACCGTGTCCTGATTAACATCCATAATCTCCTGGGATTTTTTGCGTTTGTGGAAATAACTGCGGACACGATACCAGCGTGCCGCCAATAAACGTAAAAATAAGGGTTTGGATAGCACGGCTTGTCGCCATTCCGGGGTATGCGCTTTGATACGAAATGCCTGATAAGGCAGGTCGTCGGTACACAGTAAATCGCCGTGGGTGAGCAGCGTCGGCGTGCCATGCAAATCGATGACCGCATATTCATCAAGAAGCGTAACGCCGGTATCTTCGGAAAATTGTTTGCCCAGCAGAAAATCGCGGTTGCCTTGCTGCAAATAAACCGGAGTGCCCGAGCCGGTCAGTTGTTTAAGTTGTTTTCGGATCTTATTGTTAGGCGGGGTAAAGTCGTCGTCGCCTATCCAGGCATCGAAAAGATCGCCCAGGATATAAACGGCGGCAGCTTTGGGCGCCCTATCGCTCAGGAATGAAAGAAATCGACGAGTGATTTCAGGCTTTTCCAGGGAAATGTGCAGGTCTGAGATGAACAGGATTTCGAGGTTCAAGGTTCAAGGTCCATGGTTCAAGGGAAAGATTCAAGGTGCAAATTATGACGTATCCACCTTGCGCCTTTAACCTGGTACCTAATGTATAACTTCGGCTTTTTCGACGATGATGTCGGTTTTAGGCACGTCCTGATGTCCGCCGCGGTTACCGGTAGGTTGTTTTGCCATGGCATCGACAATGTCCATGCCTTCAATAACTTCGCCAAATACCGCATAGCCCCAGCCACTGGAGCTTGGGCTGGTATGATTCAGCGAGGCGTTATCTTTATAGTTGATAAAAAATTGGGCAGTTGCCGAATCGGGAACGTTGGTGCGCGCCATGGCTATAGTGCCGCGTTTGTTAGTCAAGCCGTTATCGGCTTCGTTTTTGATCGGGTTGTGAACCGATTTCTGGTTGAAATCAGTATCAAAGCCGCCGCCTTGCGCCATAAATCCGGGGATTATGCGATGGAAAATGGTGTTGTTGTAAAAGCCCTCATTAACGTAAGTCAGAAAATTGGCTGATGAAATCGGCGCTTTTTCAGGATTCAGTTGAATAATAATTTCACCCAGAGACGTGGTTAATTTAACTTTTGATGGTGTATCAGACATAAGGTTTTCCGTTGCAAATGAGAGTGTTGTGGTTAAAAGCAGCATCATGGAGAAAATAAAAGTACGCATGGTTTTCCTTAGAGAGTGATGCAAAGAACAGATTTTAAGTGTTTTTGTCTTGAAAGAGAAGCATGTGCTTGCTAGATTGTACGGTTTTGTTTAACCTGCCTCGACTTGATCGGCCCTGTTTACTGGCAAACGGGCTTAACTGAATAACTTAAATAACATGTTGAAAATATATAACACTCTGACCCGAAAAAAAGAACCGTTTCAGCCGCGCGTAGCGGGTAAAGTCGGCATGTATGTCTGTGGCATGACGGTTTACGATTACTGTCATATCGGTCATGCGCGGGTCATGGTGGTGTTTGATACGGTAGCGCGTTATTTTCGCCATCAGGGTTATGAGCTGACCTATGTGCGCAACATTACCGATATTGACGACAAAATCATTCAGCGCGCCATCGAAAACGGCGAAGACTACGGCAAGTTGACCGAGCGTTTTATCGACGCTATGCACGAGGACGAGAGGGCGCTGGCCGTTTTGCCGCCAGACCTTGAGCCGAGGGCAACGCAATCTATCGACGCTATTATTGCGATGATTAAAACCCTGGCGGACAAAGACCTGGCTTATGTCGGCAGCAATGGCGACGTATTTTATGCGGTGACTAAGTTCAAAGATTACGGCCGATTGTCGGGCAAGAACCTGGACGATTTGCAGGCCGGCGAGCGCGTTGATGTCGATATGGCCAAGCGCAATCCGATGGATTTTGTGTTGTGGAAGATGGCCAAGGCTAATGAGCCAGCCTGGGATTCGCCGTGGGGCTTGGGCCGACCCGGTTGGCATATCGAGTGTTCGGCGATGTCTACCTGTTGTCTTGGGAATCATTTCGACATCCATGGCGGCGGCATGGATTTGCAGTTTCCGCATCATGAAAATGAGATCGCCCAGTCGGAAGGAGCGACCGGCGAGAAGTTTGTCAATGTGTGGATGCACAACGGCTTCGTGCGTGTCGACGATGAGAAAATGTCCAAATCGTTGGGCAATTTTTTTACCGTGCGTGAAGTGTTGAATCAGTATAAACCGGAGATAATTCGCTTTTTCATTCTTTCCAGTCATTACCGCAGTCCGCTGAATTATTCGGATGAACAGCTCAATGACGCAAAAGCGGCTTTGACTCGGTTATATACCGCCTTGCGCGGCGTCGAAATTACAACCAATGCGGTAATTGAAGAAGCCTATAAAACCCGCTTCGAGCAGGCGATGGATGATGATTTTAATACGCCGGTCGCACTGTCAGTGTTATTTGATTTGGCCAGAGAGTTGAACAAGGCTAAAGAAGCCGATCAGCAGAAAGCTTGCACTTTGGCGGCGACGCTGAGATATTTAAGCGGCTTGCTGGGAGTATTGCAGGATGATCCCGATGCTTTTCTTAAAGGTAGCGGGGAAGCTGAATCTGGGGAAGAAAAAATCGAACAACAAATCCAGGCGCGTATTGCTGCAAAACAAGCCAAAGACTGGGCTTTGGCCGATAAAATACGTAATGACTTAAAAGAGCAGGGCGTGATTCTGGAAGATTCGCTTGACGGCACAACCAGCTGGCGGCGCGAATAACATCATGAAACCGTAGGGCGTGTTGTGCGCGCCTTAGTTCCACAGGAAAACGAAATAAAAACACATAAAGGTTCCAATGGCCGATCATAACAAACCGCCAGCCAACGATTTGGCAAAAAAATCGTTAAATTTAATCAGCGGTTTTTTGTCAAAAAAAATCCGCACCGTTTATTACAGTGCCAGAGAATCCATTGGGGAGCATAAGCGCGATATGGTTGTTGCTCATGTTGAGCAGGCCTGCATGGGCTTGCAGGAAACCCGAGATGAGTTTGAAGATGCGTTGGAACGGTTTAAGACCCTGGTTTGCGTCAATGAAACCACGCTGGATCATAAATACCATCTGCTCAACAGACAATATCAGTTTTGTTGTGCTAAATCCGAGGCGGTAAGCAACAGAATCAAAGCAATTGAACAGGTTAGCGAAGCGCTGTTTGTCGAATGGGAACACGAACTCAGTGAATATACTAACCGGAACTTGCGTGCCCACAGTAAGCAGCAGTTGAAGGTGGCCAGACAAAACTATGCCCGGTTGATCAGGTCTATGCAACGGGCAGAAGCTAAAATCCAGCCGGTACTGGCGGCATTTAAAGACCAGGTGTTATATCTTAAACATAACCTTAATGCTCAGGCTATCGCGGCATTACGGCATGAATTTATTGAAATCGGCATTGATATTTCACAGCTTATTCATGCGATGGAGCTGACGATCGCCGAGGCAAGTCAATTTGTTGCGGCGCTAACTCATCAAAAAACCTTGCCCAGCCGGTAATCCTAGAGTTTGTACAAAACCTCGTTAGCCTTGTCTTTAGGGTCAGCTTTGTTTCGACCTTTATGGCTATCTTGATCGATTCTTTCTTTGCTGAATTGGGCTATCATATCATCCCAATTGGCGTACTTTTCATAGCCTGCAAAGCCGGCATTTTTCCGTTGTTGATAGAGCTCTTTGCCCAGTTCGATGATTTCTTCAGGTTTTTTGCCGTCAACCGTGTTAAGAAATTCTTTGTCATCTTTAATGGAATCGCGAAGCATCCAGAAAGAAACTTCAAATTCAATGCGAGCATCGGGAGATAAGCGGTTTTTTAGCGCTTTGACTGATCTATAGGCAGTACGGGTATTATGACCGTTAATTTGTTGTCCCTTACTACAGGCAATTAACGATGTGCAGCAGAGAATGAGCAGAAGAATAGGTAGTTTCTTCATAAAGATAACCTCAAGTTTAAGTGGGGACAAATGTCGTGGTATTTACAGGGTTTGCGATCGTTATAACGTCAGATCGCCAAACAACGTAAAATAGTCAGTTATTATAATCCTGAGCTAGCTTTTCATGCTGGAATTTATCCAATTATTAAAACAACGTTACCAGGCGGTTTTGGCTCAACAGGGCAATGAGTCCGCTAAAACAAGCTATCAACAGCGGATCGATCAGCTTATCTTGGCTGAAGCTTTCATCCGCAAAGGTCTATTGATTGATGCAGCACCACAGCCATTGTTGCACATGGCTGTGGTGGGGCCGACTCAGGCCGGAAAAAGTTCGCTGGCCAACGTGCTATTAAGCAGCAATGTCGCTGGGGTCAGCCCTCTGGCGGGCTACACTATTCACCCCCAGGGTTTTTGCAACGGTGTCAGTATTGCTGACTGTAGCGGCCTGCAACGTTATTTCGGCCGATTTCAACAATTGCAACAAACGCAGCTAAGCAAAGACCGGCACGATTGCTATTCGCTAACGCAAAACACTACCGATTCGGAGCTCTTGCCGCATGGCGTTTTGTGGGACACGCCCGATTTCGATTCGATAGACTCGGCCACCTACCGGGAAGGCGTCATCAGGGCGATTGCCTTGGCGGATATGGTGATTCTGGTGGTCAGCAAGGAAAAATATGCCGATCAATCAGTCTGGGACATCATGGCCGCTGTTGAAGAACTGCATCAACCGACGATTATTTGCCTGAATAAACTGGCTGAAGGTTCAGAGTCGATCATTATCCAGTCATTAAAAGAAAAGTGGCAGCAAGCTCGTACCGACGAATTTCCCGAGGTCGTTTCGTTGTATTATCAGAAGCCGGGTGGACTGCCTGTGTGGCCGGAGTCCGGACAACAGCTGCTTAATCAACTGGCGAATAAAGTAAGCCTTACAAAACAGGCCCGTTTTGAACAGGAGTTATTGAAACGACATTGGCAAACCTGGCTGGAACCGGTTTTTACCGAGCATCAGGCGTTAATTGATTGGGCTGAATTAGTCGATCTCATGATCAAACAAGCGATGGAAAGCTATCGGCGCGATTATCTTAGTCATCCACATCATTATGAAACCTTTCAGCTGGCAATAACGGAATTGCTGAATTTAATGGAAATTCCCGGATTAGCCCGCATTCTGTCAGGAACCCGCCAAGTCTTGACTTGGCCGGCCAGGCAAATAATGAAATTGGGACGTAAAAGACTGCATATGTCAGGTCGGGCTATTCCTGCCCGTCCCCCTTTGGGCGCTTCGCGTGCAAATCCGCTCCAGGCGGATTTGTCAGGCAGCAGCTACGAAATAGCCTTGTTAAATCAAATAGCCGAGCACACGCTGATTCAATTGGCGGACAAACTGCTGGATAAGGCCGTGCAAGGTCATCAGGGCCAGTGGTGGCGGCAACTAAACAGCGTGTTACGCAGTCAGCGACAGGATGCGTTACAGGATTTTGCTCAGGCGGCAAAAATTTATCATCTGTCGTTTCAACAAGATGTGGAAAGCGCTGCGCATCGATTGTATGACAAGCTGCAACAACAGCCGATGGTTTTAAACGGTTTGCGGGCAACCCGAGCGACTGCCGATGCCGCAGTGATTGCGTTGACTTTGCAAATGGGCGGAATAGGACTGCATGATTTGGTCATCGCCCCGGCGATGGTGACACTGACTTCATTGTTGGCTGAAAGTGCAGTCGGCGGCTATATGCACAAAGTGGAAGCCGAGTTAAAACAAAACCAATTCAATGCCGTCAAACAGGCATTATTTATCGATAGTCTGCGCAATAAACTCTTGCAGTTGCCTGAACAATTATCGATGTCGACTCATTTTAATATATCCCCTGACCAGCTGCGTGCGGCAGAGCTTCAACTCACAGAAAAGCGCCATGGCTTACGATTACTCTAGTTTGGTACAAACAACAAAACGCTGGGCGGAGCAGGCGCTGACAGCCGACTGGATCAATAGCGATGCCGCGCAGCAGTTAAACGACTTCGATACCAGAACGCCCGATACCCTTTTTAACCATAACGGCTCCAGACCGTTGATTGTGGCATTCATGGGCGGTACCGGCGTGGGCAAGAGTTCCTTGCTCAACCGTCTGGCAGGCAGAGCCATCGCCAGAGCCGGAGTCGAGCGTCCCACTTCGCGGGAAGTTACGCTATATCATCACCATAGCGTTGCGATAAAGCATTTACCAGAACAACTACCTCTGGCGCAAATCAAAATCGCCGAACATGACGATGAATCCAGGAAAAATGTCATCTGGATCGATATGCCCGATTTCGACAGCACCGAGCAAAGCAATAAACATCAGGTGTTGGAATGGTTGCCGCATATCGATGTGCTGATTTATGTCGTCAGTCCCGAACGTTATCGGGATGAAAAAGCCTGGCGTTTGCTGCTTGCAGAAGGCGGCAGGCACGCCTGGCTGTTCGTCCTGAACCAATGGGACAGAGGCCAGACAGAGCAGTATGAAGATTTCAAACAGCAACTGTATAAAGCAGGATTTTCCGAGCCGATCATCTTCAAGACCGCCTGCACCGAAGGCCTGCAAGCCGACGAGTTTGCCGTATTGGAATCGACCATTAGCTCGCTGGCGACCGAGCATATCGTTGCGCAACTGGAACAAAGAAGTTCTCAGGTTAAAAAAGACGAGTTAAAGAAAAACCTGCAAAGTATCAGCCTGTTACTGGGTTCCTGGTCGGCTTTCCAACAATTGCCGACGCTGTGGCGGGATCAATGGCAGCATACAACGCTAGTGTTGCAACAGGGATTTGCATGGCCCATTCAGCAATTGGCGCGGCACTATGCCGACCACGCGGCCGATTTGTTAAGCCATCCGGCGACAGCCAAATATGCATCGACCGGCGTCAAATTGAACTTGTGGGATGATTGGGCCGAAGCCCGTTTTGACGATGCGCTGGATGAATTCGTCATCAATGCCGACCAGCTGGGCATTCCGGTGAGTCCGCTTAAAAATCAGTTGTCTGAGCTACGCGAAAAAGCCCCAAAAATCATCCAGGCACAAAGCGAGCTGGCCGCCAGACAAGCATTGGCAAATCCCGGCAACGTAGTACATCGTGCCTTTTTAAAGTTTATGCGCTTATGTGAAATCATCCTGCCGCTTGCTGCCATTTGCTGGGTCGGCTATCAGGTTTTTATCGGCTATTACACCAGCAACATGACCAACGTAGATTATTTGGGTGTGGATTTTGCGATACATAGCAGCTTGTTAATAGCCATCACTTGGCTGACGCCGTTTTTCATCCTGAAAAAATTAAAGCCGTCGTTGGAAAAAAGCGCCTTAAGAGGGCTAAACAAGGGCTTGAGCAATGCGATCAACATGATAGATGGCGAAGTGTTGCTGGCAATAGAAAACGTCGGTAACCAGCATGTCGAGCAGACAAAGCAGCTAGCCGAGATTATTGAGCTTTGCAGTGTTGCCGATGCAGGCCAGCAATCATCTATAGACAGCAACAGTCCGTTAGCCCGGATGCTTATTGATTGGCGCCGGATGTCGCCCTGAAAGCCGCATGAATACTGGACTGAAAAAATAATTGTACAAATTTTAACCAACTCGTATAGAATACACATCAAGGGGGCGACATGGCTTCGACGTGGGTAGCAAAACCTTAAGTGCATGCCGAGGACAGTACACCTCGTAAAATCTACTGAAACTAAAGTATTCGCAAATGACGAAAACTACTCAATGGCTTTAGCTGCTTAAACACAGCACCATTCCTTTGACCATCTGTGCTTATGCGGGTGGAGTTCAGTTCGCTGAACGCTCAGAGGTCATCTACATAAGATCGCGCTGAAGTCTGTCCGGTATGGATGCGCTAAAACCTTACGGAATCGCTGGTGGTTTTCTTGGCCCGACGGGTAGTCACTAGCTAAATTAAAGAGCGGGATAAGCATGTAGACCTTGTGGCGGAGTACTTGCGGACGGGGGTTCAATTCCCCCCGCCTCCACCAAATTTTAAAAACCGGCAGAGTCCTAAAAGTACTGCCGGTTTTTTTATGCCTGTCTATTTTTGACTGGCGTATCAGCAACAATGCAGAAAGAAGTTCTTGTGTTGGGTTAATGATGCCTTCGCTCACGGTGGCCTCTACCATAAAAATGATGTGGATATACGCAAGCGCTGACTAACAGTATCAAGCCGCAGAGCATAATTCTTCTAGTTATTAATGCCATTACCGTATTCCTTATGTAAATAATGATAAGAAAGAGTAACTGACGATCGCTGAATAACGCATGAATCAATTTTATTGCCCATGATACGCAGGCACACAACTGAGCCAAAACGCTGGGCTTTCGGTCTGGTACAGAATTTAGCTGTGCTACTATAAGAGGTCGCAATAATAGGCGCTTTGAAAAACGCAGCCAAGGTAAAAGTTTATCGCGAAGCTTGTATTGCAATGTCAAAACAATGAAAGCGATAAATGATTCAGCGGGTTTGTGTCTTATAAAGCTTGGTTCTAACAATACACACCAAAATCAGCATGTACTCTTTATAAATTATCGGCGGCGGTTGCTGTGACTTAAAGTGCGTAATAATCGGCAATGATTTAAAATAGTCATTCCATAACGTCATTTTTCCATTTTTTCCAAATTATATATTTTGTAACTCTTTGTTTCAATTGGTCGGGACGATAGGATTTGAACCTACGACCCCTTGTCCCCCAGACAAGTGCGCTACCAAGCTGCGCTACGCCCCGACAGTATGAAATAAAGAATTTAAAGCTGAAAGGATTGTGAACACAATCCCCAATAATTCAATGCGGCAAATTATACTACATTTTGCCGCATTGAGTCATGAATCTATTTTAGCAATTCCAGAATTTCTTCCAGTTCGCTAACCATTTGATGAATCAACTGTTTGGTTCGGGTTGTGTCTCCTTTGGCATCGTCGCTGCTTAAATGAGCTCTGGCGCCGCCAATGGTGTAGCCTTGTTCGTATAATAAGGATCTTATTTGCCGTATCATTAATACATCATGGCGCTGATAATAACGACGATTGCCGCGTCTTTTTACCGGGCTAAGCTCTGCAAATTCTTGTTCCCAATAGCGCAGCACATGAGGTTTTACGCCGCATAATTCGCTGACTTCACCTATGGTGAAATAGCGCTTTGCCGGTATGACCGGCAGTTCATTATTATTACTCGGCTCCAGCATACGCTTCCACTCTGGCTTTTAGTTTTTGACCTGACCTGAATGTTACCACGCGACGGGCGGTTATGGGGATTTCTTCGCCTGTTTTTGGATTTCTGCCGGGGCGACTGCTTTTATCTCGTAGTTCGAATTTTCCAAAACCGGAGATTTTTACTTGCTCACCCTGTTCCAGGGAAGCTTTAATTTCCTCAAAAAATATTTCGACCATATCTTTTGCTTCGCGCTTGTTTAAGCCAAGCTCGTCAAACAGCCTTTCGGCAAAATCGGCTTTAGTTAATGCCATTGTTAATCTCTCAGCTTTGCACTTATTTTAGTGGTCAATGTTTCTAACAGTCGGCTAAATATAGCATCTATTCCAGAATCTGTTAGCGTTTGTGAAAAATCTTGTATCATTAAACTTAAAGCGACGCTTTTACTGCCTTCTTCGACGCCTTTACCTCGATATATATCAAAAATTACTATATCTTGTAAGGCGGGTTCTGCGCAGTCTTTAATGCAATTGACTATCTCGCTGACGGCGATTTCTTCCTTAACAATCAAGGCTATGTCGCGACGTACCGAAGGATATTTTGACAGCGGCTTGAATTTCGGGATTTGCTTGTTCAGCAACAGCTCCTGATCCAATTCAAACAGAAAAACCTGGGTATCAAAACCTAATCGCTTTTCCGACGTTGGATGCAGCATGCCCAGCCAGCCTATTTTTTCGCCTTGCTGCGATAAGATTTCAGCGGTTTGTCCGGGATGCAATGCAGGATGTTTAGCCGGGATAAATTGCACATCTGCACCTGTCAATGCAATCATGGCCTGCACATCGGCTTTAACGTCGAAAAAATCGACTTGGCGGGTTGTAACACCCCATTGCTCGGAATAGGCGCTACCTAAGGCCAGTCCGGACAACATTTTTTGCTGTTGCATGTTTCCGTCTTTATTAACAAAGCGCAGGCCGGATTCAAAGAAACGAACCCTGTTTTGCTGGCGATTGGTGTTGTGTAAGGCTGCCTTTAACAAACCGCACCAAAGGGTAGTGCGCATTACCGATAAATCGGCAGAAATCGGATTTTTTAGGCGGATAAGGTCATCATCAGGGGCGACGGCTTTTTGTATTTCTTCGTCGACAAAGCTATAGGTAATCGCTTCCTGATAGCCTCGGTCAACCAGCAAATCTTTAACACGATCCAGATCCAGAACCGCTTCGCTGGCTTTGCCCAGTTCCGAGCGCATTAACAGGCTGCTGTTCGGCAGCTTGTTATAGCCGACAATGCGCGCTATTTCCTCGATCAAATCGGCTTCAATAGCGATGTCGAAACGACATCCCGGCGGAGTCACCGACCAGCCATCGGGCTGTGTTTGTACCTTCATCCCTAAGCGTTGGAAAATATCGACGACTTGCTCGTTTTCAACAGCAATACCCAGCGTTTTTTCCAAGCGCAACTTTCTGAGCAATACGGTTGAGCGTTGCGGCAAGGTTGATGCCGTTGTCACTTCGGTAATTGCGCCGACGCTGCCGCCTGCAATATCGATAATTAACTGGGTGGCGCGCTCTATGGCTCGTTCTTGCAAAGTCGGGTCTACACCGCGTTCAAAGCGGTGCGATGAATCGGTGTGCAGGCCGTAGTTCCGCGCTTTACCGGCGATGCTTTGCGGGGTGAAAAAAGCGCATTCCAGAAACACATCCTGCGTTTCGTCTGTAACCGCCGACTCGCTGCCGCCCATTACGCCGGCCAATGCCAACGTTTGTTTATCGTCGGCGATAATCAAAGTCTCATTGTCCAGTTTAATGGTTTGACCGTTCAACAGGGCAACGCTTTCATCTGTTTGGGCATAGCGCACATTAATGTTGCCGGATAATTTGGCTGCATCGAAGGCGTGTAGCGGTTGGCCTAATTCGATCAGCATGTAATTGGTCACGTCAACCACCGCGCTTAGGCTTCTGACGCCGGAGCGGCGCAGACGTTCCTGCATCCATAATGGGGTTTCGGCTTTAGGGTTTACGCCTTTAATCAATCTGCCCAAATAACGCGGACAAGCGTCGGTAGCTTTGACGGAGACGGTTAAAGTGTCGGTATGGCTGACTGCTGCTGTTTCAACCTGAGTGGCCGACCAGTCCATTTTGTTCAGCGCCGCGACTTCGCGCGCTATGCCTTCAACGCTCAGACAGTCGGCCCGATTGGGGGTCAAATCGACTTCGATGATGTTGTCGTTGAGCGACAGGTAGTCGCGTATATCGACGCCTACCGGGGCATCGGCAGCCAGTTCCATTAAGCCGTTGGCATCGGCGGCTAGACCTAACTCTTTTTCAGAACATAACATGCCGAAAGATTCTTCGCCGCGAAGTTTGGATTTTTTGATCTTAAAATCGCCCGGCAATATTGCGCCGATCAATGCCGCAGGGATTCTCAAGCCGACCCGGACGTTGCTGGCGCCGCAGACGATTTGCAACGGTTCCGCTTCGCCGACTGCGACCTGACAAACTCTCAAGCGGTCGGCATCGGGGTGCGGCTGCATCGCGACGACTTCACCGACGACCACGCCGCTGAATGCTGCTGCCGCAGGCGTTACCGAATCGACTTCAAGACCCGCCATGGTCAATTGCTCGACCAGTTGTTCTGTTGTTATTGCCGGATTGACATATTCTCTTAACCAGGCTTCACTAATTTGCATGACTCAAAGTTCCCTGTTTAATTAAATTGTTCCAAAAATTTAAGATCGTTTTCAAAAAATAATCTCAAATCGTTAATGCCGTAACGCAACATCGCGAGGCGCTCTACGCCCATGCCGAATGCAAAGCCGCTATAGATTTCGCTGTCGATATTAACCGCCTTGAAAACTTCTGGATGGATCATGCCGCAGCCCATGACTTCAAGCCAGCCGGTATGGCTGCAGACGCGACAGCCTTTGCCGCCGCACATCACGCATTCGATATCGACTTCCGCCGACGGCTCGGTAAACGGAAAATAGGACGGTCTAAAGCGCACCTGGATGTCTTTTTCAAAGAAGGCACGCAGGAATTCGTAAACTACACCTTTCAAGTCGGCAAAACTGACGTCGGTATCGACCAGAAAGCCTTCGACCTGATGGAACATCGGCGTATGGGTGATGTCCGAATCGCAACGATACACCCGGCCCGGCGCAATCACTTTCATCGGCGGTTTTTCAGATTCCATGACCCGGATTTGTACCGGCGAGGTATGGGTTCTTAATACGGTGTGAGCATCAAAATAAAAGGTATCATGCATCGCCCTGGCCGGGTGAGAGCTTGGAATATTCAGCGCTTCGAAATTATGATAATCGTCTTCGATTTCTGGCCCTTCAACGACTTGAAAGCCGACGCCGGCGAAAATCTTGGAGATGCGGCGCAAGGTGGTGGTAACCGGATGCAAGCCTGCAACAGCCTGGCCTCTGCCCGGCAGGGTAACATCTATGCCTTCGCTGGCCAATCTTGCTTCTAAGGCGGCATTTTGCAGCAGGTCTTTTTTGGCTTCCAGTTGCTGTTGAAATTGATCTTTGGCTTGGTTGATGACTTGCCCGGCAGTACGCCTTTGCTCGGGATCGAGCGCGCCGAGTTCTTTCATCTGTAGGGTAAACAAACCCTTTTTGCCGAGATAATGAACGCGAACCAGATCGAGTTGGTTGAGGTCTTGTGCATCGCGAAGCTGATGTAATGCCTGCGCGAGAATTTCTTCTAGGGTAGCGGACACGGTTTAGCTCGCTGTGTGTAGGTGTGGGAGGATTTTTACTTATCGGGAAAGGTTTAAAACCGAATCCCGCCCGCCCCAGAAAGGGACGGGGGAATAGCTGGATTTCAGTTAATTAAAATCCGGATCGTTCCTTAAGGTTTGCTTTGGTGTTCTTTTGCAATGTTCGCAATTTCCGCAAATGCGTTAATGTCGCGAACTGCAATATCGGCTAGCACCTTACGGTCGATCTTCACATTGGCCTTAGTTAAGCCATTGATGAAGCGGCTGTATGACATTCCGCTTAAACGGGCGGCCGCATTGATACGGACGATCCACAAAGCGCGGAACTGGCGTTTTTTCTGCTTGCGGTCACGGTACGCATACTGACCCGCTTTGATGACCGCTTGCTTGGCAACGCGATAAACCCGGCTTCGTGCGCCGTAGTAACCTTTCGCTTGCTTTAATACTTTCTTGTGTCTTGCTCTGGCTGTTACGCCGCGTTTAACTCTAGGCATGATTTATTTCCTTAGATTAACTGTACGGCATCATGCGTGCAGCCATGCGCACATCTGACGGATGAATAGTTGCCGGCGAGCGTAACTGTCTTTTTCTCTTAGTCGATTTTTTAGTCAGAATATGACGTCTGTGGGACTGACCACATTTAAAACCGCCGTTGCCAGTGCGTCTGAAACGCTTGGCAGCTCCACGGTTAGTTTTGATCTTTGGCATTTGTTTGCTCCAATTAATTAAAGTAAATCCCTGAGTTGTAACCCAGCAAGGCAAAATGCATGGCCCTGAAGAATTAACAGCATCACTACATGATGCTTAGCGGCTCATCCTGTGCCGCTGTAGAGACGTTGCATTGCAGCGTCTGCTATTTTTTCTTTTTCGGCGCCATAACCATAACCATTTGACGACCTTCCATTTTAGGAAATTGCTCGACGATGGCTATCTCTTCCAAATCTTTTTCTATGCGTTTGAGCAGATCAACGCCGATTTCCCGATGCGCCATTTCGCGCCCACGGTAACGCAAGGTGATTTTGGTTTTATCGCCATCGTTAAGGAACTTGGTTAAACTTCTCAGCTTAACTTGGTAATCCCCTTCGTCGGTTCCAGGCCTGAATTTGATTTCTTTAACCTGAACCTGTTTTTGTTTCTTTTTGGCAACGGCCAGTTTTTTGTTTAACTCAAACTGGTATTTGCCGTAGTTCATCACCTTGCAAACCGGAGGATCCGCATTCGGCGATATTTCTACTAAATCCAAGTCTGCAGCGTAAGCAATCTGTTTGGCTTCATCTAACGATATAATACCTAAGGCCTCACCATCTGCACCTGTTACCCTCACGCGTCTTGCGGTGATTGCGTCATTCAGGCGCGTTTCATCTTTTTTAGCAGCGATATCTTAATCCTCCAAAATCATTCATTGTCTACCTGTAATCTCTTGTTTCAACCGTCCGGTAAATTCATGGATTGACAGGCTACCTAAGTCATTACCTTTTTGCGTGCGTACCGTAATGCTTTGTTCTTCTAATTCTTTGTCGCCGATAATGACAAGATACGGTATACGCTGCATAGAATGCTCGCGGATTTTAAACCCGATCTTCTCATTTCTCAAGTCAATTTTTACCCGGATGCCTTGTTTTTCAAGGTCTAGCATAATTTGCGAGGCATATTCGGCATGTCGGTCGGTAATATTAAGTATTGCCACCTGCACTGGAGACAGCCACAGCGGGAAAGTTCCTGCATGTTGTTCGATCAAAATACCGATGAAGCGTTCCAGTGAGCCGAGTATCGCTCTGTGCAGCATGACCGGCACTTGCCTTGATCCGTCTTCGGCAATATAGGTGGCATCCAGACGACCCGGCATCGAGAAATCCACCTGAATCGTGCCGCATTGCCAGACTCGTCCGATACAGTCTTTTAATGAAAATTCGATTTTAGGCCCGTAAAAAGCGCCTTCGCCCGGCTGTAAATCCCATTTCAAGGCTTTGGTATTCAGCGCCAGTTCCAGAGCGTTTTCCGCCTTGTCCCAGACCGAATCATCACCGACCCTGTTTGCAGGGCGGGTGGATAATTTAATGATAACTTCTTCAAAGCCGAAGTCTTTGTAAACATCGAACAGCATATCGATAAAGGTCGATACTTCGTCCTGAATTTGAGCTTCGGTGCAAAAGATATGCGCATCATCCTGAACAAAGTTCCTGACCCGCATCAAGCCATGCAAGGTGCCGGAAGGTTCGTTGCGATGACAGGAGCCGAATTCCGCCAGACGTATAGGCAAATCACGGTAGCTTTTAAGGCCCTGATTATAAATCTGCACATGGCAAGGGCAGTTCATCGGTTTGATCGCGTAATCGCGATTTTCGGAATGCGTGGTAAAAATCATGTCGCCGAATTTTTCCCAGTGCCCGGATCTTTCCCATAAAGAACGATCCACGACCTGCGGGGTTTTAACTTCGCCGTAACCGTTTACCCTTAATTTTTCGCGTATGTACTGCTCAACCTGTTGATAGATGACCCAGCCTTTTTCATGCCAGAACACCATGCCGGGAGCTTCTTCCTGGGAATGAAACAAATCCAGTGTTTTCGCCAGCTTGCGGTGATCGCGCTTTTCGGCTTCTTCCAGGCGATGCAGGTAAGCCTGTAATTCTTTTTTGTCGCCCCAGGCCGTACCGTAAATGCGTTGCAGCATTTCATTGTCGGAATTGCCGCGCCAATAGGCCCCGGCAATCTTCATCAGCTTAAAGGATTTTAACTTGCCGGTGCTGGGTACATGAGGGCCGCGACACAGGTCGGTAAATCCGCCCTGCTCATATAAAGATAAATCTTCATTGGCGGGGATGGATTCGATGATCTCGGCTTTATATGCCTCGCCCAGATTCCTGAAGAACTTGACCGCCTCATCCCGCGATAACACCGAACGATGGACGGGATAATCTTCAGCAACCAGTTGCTCCATCTTTTTTTCAATGGCGCTCAGATCTTCCGGCGTAAAAGGTCTTTCGTAGGCGAAATCGTAAAAAAAGCCGTTTTCGATAACCGGTCCGATGGTCACTTGCGCTGAAGGGAATAACTGTTTGACGGCTTGAGCCAATAGATGTGCAGTCGAATGGCGAATAACGGTGATGCCGTCGTCATCCTTTGCGGTAATCAGTTGCAGTGTTGCATCCTGGTTGATTAAGGTGCCGGCATCGACCAGATTGCCGTTAACCTTGCCTGCCAAGGTAGCCTTGGCTAATCCGGAGCCGATAGACAGAGCCACGTCCATTACTGTTACAGCTTGGTCGTACTCTCGTTTGGAACCATCGGGAAGGGTAATTACCGGCATTTTTTATCTATATTTTGTGTCTACAATAAAAAAAGCACTGCGGTGCAGTGCTTTAGATGTTTGGTAGGCACGAGTGGACTCGAACCACCGACCCCCACCATGTCAAGGTGGTGCTCTAACCAACTGAGCTACGCGCCTGAAGCTTTGCAACTTCGAGCTGGGTATTATACCAACAGATTTTTGTTAAGCAACTGTTAAACCAAAATTTGCTGTTGTAGTACTTATTGATAGGCCCTTTAATTCTTCTGCTGTTTTTCCAACAAATAATCCAACCAAAGATTAGACAGTTTTTCCTGCACGGTATTTTGTCGCAGCCGTGCATTCAAATGCGGAAAATCGACTTTGTCCAAATCCTGATCCTGGTTGTAGCAGGAATATACAAAGTATTCCTTACCGGTATCTGCATCGACATGTTTGCATAAACACTGGGCGCAAATGCCTTTCATCATGCACTGCATCGGCGAGTTGATCGAGCCGATTGCGTGATGCGCTTTGTTTAAATAAGGTTTCAACACATCGAAGCGCGCGCTTTTCACCGCCGCCATCATGCGATCCGAGCCGATGACAATTAGATGGTCAATATCGCTAAGCGAAATAGGTTGTTCGCCCAATTCGCCTTGGGCGTAAGCCAGCATACATTCCAAAATATTACCGACAAAGGTTTTATCCTGCGGGCGGGTCGGAGTAATCGCAGTGACGCCTTCGCCTTTATCGACCGACCAGATGATAATATCGGCGGCGGCTTCTACATCCTCGACTTTAAACCGGTCTTGCGCGTATTTGTAACCGGCAAAATAAATCACCCGGTTGCCTGCCGCTCTTAATGCTTTGCCGATGGAGAACAGTACCGCGTTGCCCAGTCCGCCGCCGAGCAACAATACGGTTTTTCCGGTCGGGATGTCGGTCGGCGTACCGGTTACGCCCATGATCACCAGCGGATCGCCGACTTTCCAGGTGGCGCACAGCCGCGATGATGAACCCAATTCCAGCGCAATCAGCGAAATCGTGCCGTTTTCCTTGTCGACTTCGGCACCGGTCAGCGCTAAACCTTCGGCCGCCAGTACCGTACCTTCGACGACAGGAGCAAAGGCTTCGTAGTTTTGCACGCGGTAAAACTGTCCGGGATGGAATTTTTCCGCTGCCATCGGCGCTTTTACCACGACTTCGATAATCGTCGGCGTCAGGCGGTTAATGGCTACGATAGTGGCTTTAAACGCGTCATCCAATCGGGCAAACAAGGCTTTTAATGCCGCATCGCGTTCCGACTGCCCGGCAGGGTTTAACCCGGCTAATTCCTGTTCAAACAGTTTGACTATGTATGGATAGCCGTTTTTGGCGCTGGCCATGGCTTTAACCACGTTGCCGGCATAAACAGGGTGGTTGTCGCCGTAGAAGCTGATAAATTTGCCGTCTTTTTGGTAAGACGTCAGCGGCGCAGGTTTACCCAGTTTGGGTAGGGTGTCATCATGCATCGGCACCAATTCGACCGAGTCGTTTGTCCATTCAGGCTGATAGCGTTGGAAAAACCATTTGTCCATCACAAACGTGTCGGGATATTCGCTCTGATAAATGGTGTTCGGCGAGGTGCCTGCGGCAACGTATAAGCTGCGTAACGGAACATTGACTGTTTGTCCCGAGTTGTTCCAGCGACCTTCTTCAAGCGCCAGTTTGTCAAACTCAACCGCGTTTAAATGGCCGTATTGGTCGGCAAGGGCTGCGACGGGGCTCATGCCTTCGGCCAAGGCGATGCCTTCTTCCAACGCTTTAGCGATTTCTTCGTGGTTTTGGCGATACGCAGGCGCATCGCTTATGCCTTTACGATAGAACAGCGTGACGCCGCCCCAAGATTCGACTAGCGGTTGGAAATCAGGTAGATCGCCTTCAGCTTCGGCGCGTTGGCGTTCGGCGGTGATGGCTTTGCCGTGTGCCAGGAATTCATCGAGTATGGCGGTTTCTTCCTGATCGTAACGGCCGCGAACGCTTTGCTCGCCATATACGTTAACCAGCGTTTGATAGCGATGCAGGGTTTTTTCGACCTGCGCAGGATAATACGCCATCAATTCGGTTGCGGTATCCATCGCGGTCAAGCCGCCGCCGATAACGCCGGCAGGCAAACGCACCTGCAAGTTCGCCAGCGAAGAAGCCTTGGCCGCTCCCGTCAATTGCAAGGCCATCAGGAAATCCGAAGCTTTGCGTATGCCGCGCATCAGGTTGTTCTTCATGTCGATAACCGTAGGCTTGCCGGCGCCCGAGGCGATACAGATATGGTCGAAGCCCATGCTCCACGCGTCTTCAATGGTGATCGTGCCGCCAAAACGCACGCCGCCGTAAGCGCGAAACGCTTCGCGTCTTTGCAGGGTCAGGTAAATGACTTTCAGGAAGTTCTTGTCCCAGCGTACGGTGATGCCGTATTCGGCCACGCCGCCGAAACCGGCCAAAATGCGTTTGTCCAAATCTTCGTACAGATCTTGAAAATTCTCGATCGGTAACGGCAGGTTGTCGCTGTCGCCGGTTAATGCCACCGGCAACGGCTCCAGTTTCAAGCCGTCGATACCGGCAACGCTGAAACCTTCGTTCAATAAATAATGGCTCATCGTGTAACCGGCGGGGCCTAAGCCCACTACCAGCGCGTTTTTGCCGTTGTAAGGCAGCATGTACGGACGCTTGACGTTTAACGGATTCCAGCGGGTCAGCAAGCTGTATATCTCAAAGCCGTAGGGCATGAACAACACGTCGGTCAGCACATTGGTTTCAATTTGCGGAATATCGACAGGGTCGGTTTTTTGGTAGATACAGCCTTTCATGCACTCGTTGCAAATACGATGCCCGGTGCCGGGACACATCGGGTTGTCGATGATAATCATCGCCAACGCGCCGATATTGTCGCCATTGCGCTTAACCAAGTGCATTTCCGAGATTTTTTCATCCAGCGGGCAGCCGATGGTGGTCACGCCCAATGGATCAACCTTGAAGGTATTGGTTTTTTTGTTGCGCATGCCTTTGGAGCAGGAATCGGTATCGCGCTCGTGGCAGTAAATGCAGTGATTGACTTCGGACAATACCTGGCGTTGATTAAAACGCGGGTCGGTTAGCTTGAAACCGTCCCGACGGCGGCGGTGTTCCTGCTCGCCCATCCACGCCTTAAATTCGCCGCGATCGACCAGTTCATGGGCAACCAGATTATCGAAATCGCGTTTTTGCGGGAGTTTAAAGCTCGGCCAGTTCGCAACCACATCGTTATCCTGTTGGGCGACAAAACTCCAGCGCTGAACGATGTCCATCAGGCCGTTGATAAATTCGGCGGGGTCTTGCAGGCTGATGATGTCATTAAATTCTGTCGCCGCGTCTTCGTGAGCGACGAGTTTGGCGCGCAGAGCCTCGGAGACCCAATCGGCATTTTCGTAATCGCTGTCTTTGCCTTTGGCAATCAGTTTGTAATGGCTGTACAGCAGTCCGATAGCCGCACCGACCCTTGCTACGCGGTGTTCGGGGTCATCATCCTGATTGGCTTCGGGAAAGCCCGCGTCGATCAGCAGATCAAAACGGTTCAGGATCGCAGGTATGGCCCAATCACCGGCATCCTGGCCTTTAAAGGTGAAAGCCAGTTTGTCGACCACTTCATTTTTATAGGTAAAAATGCTGTCGATCTCGTCCTTGATGGTTGCGGCCTGAG
This sequence comes from Methylobacter sp., assembly GCA_030655535.1. GTDB lineage: Bacteria > Pseudomonadota > Gammaproteobacteria > Methylococcales > Methylomonadaceae > Methylobacter_A. The sequence goes on from JAURVK010000041.1 coordinate 32,887, forward strand.
CCTGATGTTGCTCGGAAACATTAAAAATCTTGGCAACAAACTGACCGACATAAGGCCCCATGCGTACCAGCAGATCTGAAACAGTCTCAGGTGACAAACCTGCACCCTGATTCTGGCGGTAAGCCTTGAATTCATTGTGCAGCTCTGAATCATGGCGTTCAACCGACGCATCAAACACCTCCAGCAAATCTTTCAGACGCGCAGAGTCATATAAATCGGAGTAGTTAAAGCCGGGGATGCCTAGGGTAAGATTGTGTTGTTCCATAGTTCTCGTGATTGATGAGTTCGATTGTTCATACAGCCGGCATAAAAAAACAGGCTTTATCTGTGCTTAAAAGGTTACCGACAAATTCGTCTGGCTCGAAGGGTGAAATACAAGGACGTATTGCATAAAAGACAAAATTTAACCGGGTATTGTAAGTAGATATGACTTTGTTTGCCACCGATAATCTTTGTTACACCTGACTATTCAGACATAGGTCGTCGGCATTTTTTCTCTAAGCTTTAAAAATCGTTGATACCGGGTCATCGAAATATCGCCGTTTTCGGCAGCCGGACGCACTGCGCAACCCTTGTCAACCAGATGACGGCAGTTCTTAAACTGGCATTGCTCAATCAACGGCTGAAATTCACGGTAACCGTAAGCCAATTGTTGTTCGGATAGACCGGCCAGTCCGAAAATGGCAACGCCGGGGCTGTCGATCAAATCGCCGCCTTGGGCCATGTGATACAGCGTTGCAGCGGTGGTGGTATGCCTTCCGTGTTTGGTGATTGCCGAGACGGTGTTGGTTTTCAGCTCCTTGTCGGGAATGATCGCATTGGTTAACGATGATTTGCCGACGCCGGATTGCCCCGCTAAAATACTGACCTGATCTTTTAAAGCCAGTTTGAGTTCATCCAGACCCGACGCCGCTGCGGCGCTGACCCGGTACAGCGCATAGCCCAGGTTGGTATAATCCAGCAGTTCTTGTTCAATGTCTGCCGATTGCGGCAGATCGGTTTTATTCAACACCAGCGCCGCATCGATATTGCGATTTTCGCAAATAGCCAGATACTGGTCTATCAGCAAAAAATCGCAAAAAGGCTCGATGGCAAAGACCACAAACACGGTATCGATATTGGCGGCAACCGGGCGGGTCTTACCGTTTCTGGACGGGCGCATCAATAACGAACGCCTGGGCAGAATTTCTTCTATACGGCCTTGGTCGGGAGAGGATTGCGTCCATAAAACCCTATCGCCCACGGCGACGGTTTCAAGCTTCCTCAGGGTTTGGCACAGCACAATTTTATTGTCATGTTCAACCGCAATACCCTGACCTAAATGGGAGATAACCAGGCCTTCAATTAACTCAGACACGTATTTTGGATTCTAAATTGGCAATACGGATAGCCGCCGGCGGGTGGCTGTAATGGAACGCTGAATACAAAGGATCAGGCGTCAAGGTGCTGGCGTTTTCTTCATACAACTTAACCAGCGAGCTGATCAGTTTTTCGGCCTTGGCGTGGCTGGAGGCAAAATCATCGGCCTCGAACTCGAATTTACGTTGAAAATAGGCGCCGATCGGCTGCATAAAAAAGGTAAACGACGATGACACCAGCATGAATAATAACAGGGCGGCGGCATGCGACGGCTGTGCTACGCCCAGTCCGTTGTAGAACCATGGCTGATCGATCAGCCAACCTAAAATCGCAAAACTGATCAGGCTCATAATCGCGGTGGCAACCATCATCTTGATCGTGTGTTTGCGTTGGAAATGTCCCAGTTCGTGCGCCAATATCGCTTCCAGTTCTTCATCGTCTAAAGAGCTGACCAAGGTGTCGTAAAATACGATGCGCTTGTTGTTGCCAAGACCGGTGAAATAAGCGTTGCCGTGGCCCGAGCGCTTGGAGCCGTCCATGATGAAGATGCCGTTGCTGTTAAAGCCGCAACGGGCAAGCAAGCCCGAAATCCGCTCTTTTAACGAGCCTTCTTCCATCGGGGTGAATTTATTGAATAACGGTGCGATCACGGTAGGGGACAGCCAGCTCATCAGCAGCGAAAAGCTGATCAGTATGCCCCAAGCCCATAACCACCACAACGAACCGATGCCGTCCATGACCCACAGGATTAAAGCCAGTAACGGCATGCCGATAGCGGCGACTAGGGCCAATTGCAACAGTTGATCCTTGAGGAAGCGTTGCGGGGTGCTTTTGTTGAAACCGAATTTTTCTTCAATCACAAAGGTTTGGTAGATGCTGGTGGGGATTTCAACCAAGGTCATAAATAGAAAAACGCTGGCTACTGCGGCCAATCCGGCCAGCAAGGGGTTTGCAATCGAGGATGCCCAAAATTCGAAAGCCGAATTAATGCCGCCGCCGAGGGTCAGCAGCAACAGAAAGATAACGCCGACGATGCTGTCTATATTGCCCAACTTGCTTTTTTCCAGCGTGTAGTCGGCCGCTTTTTGGTGAGCTTCCAGCGAGACTGTGTTTTTAAAGGCTTCAGGCACGGCAAAGCGGTGCTTGGCAACGTAAGCGGCGTGCCGTTTAGCCAACCAAAACTGCACTGAAAAAGAAAGGGTTAGTGCGATTAAAAAGACGATGGTAAAGCTATTCATAAGCGGAATTTCTTCAAAGTTTAAGAGTTAGACGTACAGATTAGCCAATGCTACACTAACCGCCCCCTTCTATACAACGGAATCAATAAATGGCGCAGGACTCCACGCATCTTATCTGGATAGATCTTGAAATGACCGGACTCGATCCGGACAGCGATTCGATTATCGAGATTGCTACGATTGTTACCGACAATAATTTGAATATTCTGGCTCAAGGCCCGGTGCTGGCCGTGCATCAGTCCGATGCGGCATTGGCGGCAATGGACGAGTGGAATCACCACCACCACGGGCAATCCGGCTTGATCGAGCGCGTCAAGGCTTCCGCTATCGATACGGCGGAAGCCGAACGCCAAACGCTAGCATTTTTAAAGCAGTGGGTGCCGGAAAATACCTCGCCGATCTGCGGCAACAGTATCGGTCAGGACAGGCGCTTTTTGTACCGCTATATGCCCAAGCTGGAAGCGTATTTTCATTATCGTAATATCGATGTGTCAACGCTAAAAGAGTTGGCGGCCAGATGGGCGCCCGAAGTCAAAGAAGGCTTTAAAAAACAGTCCACGCATCAGGCTTTGGCCGATATTATCGAATCAATTGAAGAGCTGCGTTATTACCGCGAGCACTTCATCAAATTTCCTTGGCAGCCTGAAAGCTCTTCCTTCAAGGAGATTATTTAAGTTTGACAGCGATGCACCCGCATCGTGATCCTTTTTAGTAACGGCCTCGTTCACTGGGAGGCTCAATCCATCGACCTCTATCCGTCGGATGGTGTCACTCGATGGATGAGGTCGGGTGTGGATTGAAATATCAAATTCTAATTTATGAATCAAATTCTTGCAATTGCGCTGGGCGGGTCATTCGGCGCGGTGGTGCGCTTTCTGGTGTCGTCGGGTGTTGCTCAATGGCTGGGGCGCGGATTTCCTTACGGCACCTTAGTGGTCAATGTGATTGGTTCGTTTATGATCGGCTTGCTGGCCGAAACGCTGATTCTGCAGCGCGTCACTATCACATTCGAATACAGGGCGGCTCTTTTAGTCGGTTTTTTAGGTTCGCTGACAACCTTCTCGACGTTTTCGCTGGATACTTTTTATTTGATCGAGCAGGGTAATTTAACCAAAGCGGCGGTGAATATATTCGCCAGCATTACGACCTGTGTCTTTGCCGTCTGGATCGGCTTGCTGTGCGGCAGAGGCCTGTTTTATTATTCGGACGGCGTTATTCAGTGGTCGGGCGGCGTAATCCCTTATGCGTTGATGAGCATTAACGCGATAGGCGCTTTTTTGATCAGCATCATAGCGACTATTTTATTGCAGAAAGTGGCATTGTCCGAGGAATACCGTGTGGTACTGACGGTGGTCATGGTCGGTGTTTTTCTGACCCTGTCCGGTTTATATTTACTGTTGTATTTGGTAGAGCATGGCTATTCATTTGATACCAATTTAAACTTAATGCTGGGTACATTTGTCGGCAATGGATTGATTTGTATCTTGGTGATTTGGATGGGCTTGCTGGTGGGCAGGCAGATATAAGAGGTTCAAGGTTCAAGGTGAAAAAAACATAACCCTTAAACCTTGAATACTGCCCCTCATAATTTATCGTTCCCACGCTCCAGCGTGGGAATGCAGTCTGCGCCGCTCCAGCGGTGCGGAGAAACAACTACACATTTTTATTAAAGGTAACAAGAAATCATGTTAGATCCCCGCTTATTCAGAACCGAGCTTGATTTTGTTAAGGAACAACTCAACCGGCGTTCATTCGATTTTAATCCGGAGTATTATTCCGAGCTGGAAGCCCGGCGCAAAGACATCCAGGTTAAAACCCAGGAGTTGCAGAACGAACGCAACAGCAGCTCGAAAGCCATCGGCATCGCCAAAGCCAAAGGCGAAGACGTGCAACCGCTGTTGGATCAGGTTCAGCATCTGGGCGACGAGCTGAAAGCTGCGGAAACCGAATTGTCCGACATTCAGTCAAAAATGACCGCCTTGATGGAAGGCATCCCCAACCTGCTTGATCAGAGCGTGCCGAACGGCAAGAGCGAAGACGACAATCTCGAAATCAGCCGCTGGGGCGAAATCCCGAGTTTTGATTTTGAACCCAAAGACCATGTCGATTTAGGCGCAATAAACAAAGGCATGGATTTTGAGTTGGGCGCCAAAATCGCCAGCGCCCGGTTTGTGGTATTAAACGGGCCGCTGGCACGCTTGCAACGGGCCATTATTCAGTTGATGCTCGATACGCATACTAGCGAACACGGTTACAGCGAAACTTACGTGCCTTTCCTGGTCAATGCCGACAGCTTGCGCGGCACCGGGCAGTTGCCCAAGTTTGAAGCCGATCTGTTCAAGGCAAACGACGATCCTGCTTTATACCTGATTCCGACAGCCGAAGTGCCGGTCACCAACATCGTCAGAGACGTGATTATCGACGCCAAAGACCTGCCGCTTAAATTCGTTTGCCATAGCCCCTGTTTCCGCAGCGAAGCCGGCGCTTACGGCCGCGATGTCAGAGGCATGATCCGTCAGCATCAATTTGAAAAAGTCGAGATCGTACAAATCGTAAGGCCGGAGGATTCAGCTCAAGCCCACGAAGAGCTAACCCATCACGCCGAAGCCATATTGAAAAAACTCAAGCTGCCTTACCGCAAGATGTTGTTATGCGCAGGGGATACCGGGTTTTCATCGACCAAGACCTACGACCTGGAAGTCTGGCTGCCGGGACAGGCAACCTATCGGGAAATATCGTCGTGCAGCAACTTTAAAGATTTTCAGGCGCGTCGTCTGCAAGCGCGTTGGCGCAATCCTGAAACAGGCAAACCCGAGTTGGTGCATACCCTAAACGGCTCCGGTCTGGCCGCAGGCAGAACCCTGATTGCGGTGATGGAAAATTATCAGGATGCCGAAGGGCGCATTCGTATTCCCGAGGCATTGAAGCCCTATATGGGCGGGTTGGAAGTTATTGGCTAGTTTTTTATCGTCAACGCAACTGCTTTCCGCTGACCGCATTATAAATAGCGGTTTCCTGTTCAAGTTCGCCGACTTTGCCGTGAACGATAAAAATATCGGCATCGGCAAAGGTTTTTAACAGTTTTCTCGATTCTTTGATGGCGGGCCGGGTTGTGGGATTGGCGCTGGTGGAGACTAACGGGCTGCCGAATTGGGCGCATAAATCGCGGGCTATCGGGTGATCGGTTACTCTGACGGCCAGGGATTGATGTTCGCCGGTCAGCCATTTCGGTACCCAGGGCTGAGCTGGAATAACCCAGGTGACAGGGCCGGGCCAGGAGGGGGTTATGCGATCGATGATAGTTTGATCTAAAACGAGGTAGGGGCGCAGTTGCGTTAGGGATGAGGCAATAAGTATCAGGCCTTTTTCTATCGGGCGCTGTTTGATGTCGAGCAGGGTCATCACTGCAGCTTCGTTGAGCGGGTCGCAGCCTAAGCCGTAGACGGCTTCTGTTGGGTAAGCAATCACCGCTCCGGCTTTGATATGGCGGACGGCGATTCTTATTTTAAAGGAGGAGTGATAGGGCATTTTTAAGTTTATGGAGGCTAAGTCACTTCTTCTTTTGAGGTGTAGGTTTTTGCGAAATACGTCATCCCGGCAGGGAATGCCGGGATCCACGACTGCATGGATGCAGGAGGTAGAGCAACGCAGGAGCAGTTGCCGAGAAGCCATGGATGGCAACGTCAGATCGTGCTTTAGCCACATAAAACTACTTTTGGTCTATTTTTAACATCCCTGTGTTCTGGATTCCGGCAATCCCTGCCGGAATGACGGCGGTTTGGTTGAACCAGTTCCCAAGCTGAAGGCGAATAAATTTGCCTCTACACAGCACTAGTACTCAGTCAACTTTATTCTGACGGTTACGCAACTGGATGTGGGGGCGACTAAAGCCGCCCCCACAGTTACAGGAATCCGTCATTTCTAAATTGACTAAGTACTAGGTTCTTTAGGTCCCTGCACATCGGCAGGATCGCCTTCATACGGCGTTGCATATTTGCAGTCTTTTTGCGGACAAACTTTTTCCACGCCGCGCCGTTTGGTTTCTTTGACAGTCAAAATAGGCCACGCACATTCCGGGCAACTTTCTTTTATCGGCGCATTCCATAATGCGTAATCGCATGTTGGATATTCCGAGCAGGAATAAAATATTTTGCTGTTCCGCGACTTGCGTTTGAGGATGTTGCCTTTTTTGCATTGCGGGCACTCAACGCCGGTATCCAGCGGTTTTTCCAACGGCTCGATATGCTTGCATTTGGGATAAGCGCTGCAACCGATGAATTTGCCGTAGCGTCCGGCTTTAATCACTAAAGGCGATTCGCATTTAGGGCAGGTTCGACCTTCTACAATTTCGGGTTCATCGCTAACGCCGGGATCATCGTTCAGGTTGCGGGTATAGGAGCATTCGGGATAGTTTGTGCAACCTATGAACCGGCCATTCCGGCCTAAACGAATGGACAGCGGACTGCCGCAATCGGGACATTTTTCATCGATGGCTTCCTGGGTGACATCTTTGCGATGGACGCTTTCTTCCTTTTCATGAATCAGGGCAGTGAACGGGTTCCAAAAATCGTGCATTAATGGAACCCAGTCTTTTTCTCCCCGCGACACCGCATCGAGTTGATCTTCCAGGTTAGCGGTAAAATCGTAATCGACGTATTTGGTGAAATGTTCGGTCAGGAATTTGTTGACGATCCTGCCGACATCGGTCGGGTAAAAGCGTTTGCTGTCCAGCGTGACGTATTCGCGATTTTGCAAGGTCGAAATAATCGACGCATAGGTCGACGGCCTTCCGATACCATGTTCTTCGAGGGATTTTACCAGGCTGGCTTCGCCGTAGCGTGGCGGCGGCTCGGTGAAGTGCTGTCCGGCAATGACGTCGCCCAGCTGGACGGGTCGACCTTCTTCCATTGGCGGCAGAAAGCTTTCCTTGTCATCGCTCTCGGCGCTGTCATCTTTGCCTTCCAGATAGACGGTCATGAATCCGGGCGTGGCAATTGTCGAGCCGGTTGCCCTGAACATATGCTTGCCGTCGCCGCAGCTTAGATCAACGGCGACCATATTAAGCGTGGCATGAATCATCTGGCAGGCGATGGTGCGCTTCCAGATCAGCTCATAGAGTTTGAACTGTTCGATACTCAGCTGGTCTTTGATCTGGCTGGGCAAGTATCGAGGATAGGTTGGGCGTATGGCTTCGTGCGCTTCCTGAGCGTTTTTCGACTTGGTTTTAAACAGTCTGGGTTCTTTAGGCACATTGTCCGCGCCGTAGTTTTCGGCAATCAGCGCGCGGATTTCTTCGACAGCATCTACCGACAGGTTAACCGAGTCGGTACGCATGTAGGTGATTAGACCGGCGGTTTCTCCGCCTATATCGATGCCTTCATAGAGTTGCTGGGCAACTATCATGGTGCGTTTGGTGGTGAAACCCAGTTTGCGCGAGGCTTCCTGTTGCAGTGTCGAGGTGATGAACGGCGGTGCCGGGTTGCGCTTTTGCTGTTTTTTCTCCAGCTTGGCGACCATTAATTGGCCGTCGGCGGCATCGAGCAAGGTTTGCTTGGTTTTTTCGGCCAGCTGTTCGTCGGTAATACTGAACTGGCTGATTTTTTTGCTATCAAACTGGGTCAGTTTGGCTTTGAAATTCTGCTCCTGTGCGGTCAATGCGGCATTGATGGTCCAGTACTCGCGGCTTTTAAAGGCTTCGATTTCCAATTCGCGCTCGACGATCATGCGCAAGGCAGGGCTTTGTACCCGGCCTGCAGACAGCCCCCGGCGGATTTTTTTCCATAACAACGGCGACAGGTTAAAGCCGACCAGATAATCCAAAGCGCGGCGCGCCTGTTGGGCGTTGACCAAATTGACGGCGAGTTGCTCCGGGTTGGCAATGGCTTCGGTGACCGCTTTTTTGGTAATTTCGTGGAATACCACCCGATGCACCGGCTTGTCTTTCAGCAGTTTTTTTTCTTTCAGCAGTTCAAGCAAATGCCAGGAAATAGCTTCTCCTTCTCTGTCAGGGTCAGTCGCCAGATATAAGGTGTCTGCGGTCTTCAGGGCTTTGGCGATGGCTTGCACATGTTTTTGGTTGCGATCGATGACTTCATATTTCATCGCGAAGTCGTTGTTCGGGTCGACTGCGCCTTCTTTGGGGATCAGGTCGCGCACATGTCCGTACGAGGCTAAAACCTGAAAGTCCTTGCCCAAATATTTTTCGATGGTTTTGGCTTTTGCAGGCGATTCTACAATGACGAGATTCTTGCTCATTTATTTAAAAGGGGCGAAAGGCGAAGGGTTAAAGGCGAAAGTGTAGGTTCATTTTTGCTCTGGTTCCCACGCTCTTGCGTGGGAACGAGGAAAGACGAAGGGTTAAAGGTGAAAGTGTGGGTTCTTTTTTGCCTTTAGTCTTTCGCCTGTTTTTTTAATGCAAATAAATTGGAATAAGGTCATAGACTATATCTTCCATTCTGGAGAAAGCGATTTCTTCATCCGGCTGGCTGAGCAATACCATCAGCACTATCCATTTCAGTTTTTCCATCGATATTTCTTCATTTTCCAGTGCCATGGCCCGGTCGATGACGATTTCCCGGTTGGCTGAACTCAGGATGCCGCTATTTTCAAGAAACATAAGCAAATTGCGGCTTTCAAGGTCCAACCTGGCTTTTTCTCGACTGCAAAAAATGCGGAATGCAGGGGAGGCGGATGTCTTTATGGCTCGTTGCAGGCTAAGCGATTCCAGCCAGTCGAAAGCTTTGTTGACTTCGATTTGTTCAAAGCCCGCTTCCAGCAATTCTGTTCTGACGACATCGCTGTCAGGAAGTATTTCAATTTCATCTTCCATATAGTTTTCGAACAAGTACATCAGGACATCAAAAATATTTTCTTTCATAGGCTCTTGGTTGTTTATGATTATTTTATTCTCGTATAGCAGCCGCCGGGGGTCGCTTCCAGGTAACCTTGCAGTTCCAGAATCAGTAACATCGACGAAATAACTTCGACGGATTCGTTGGCATTTTCAACCAGAGTATCGATAGAAGTTGGGCTAAACATGACGAGATTCAATAATGTTTGCTGCTCCAGGTCAAGCGTTGATTGCATTGTTACCGGGGTGAAATTTTCATCTTGTTGATTATATTGATTTAGTTCCTCAAGAATATCTTGGGTTGTTTCGACAAGTTTTGCGCCTTCGCGGATTAGCGCGTTGCAACCTCGAGCCAGCGGGTTATTAATGGAGCCGGGGATCGCAAAAACTTCGCGGTTTTGTTCCAGGGCCATGCGCGCAGTAATCAGCGAACCGCTTTGTTTGGCGGCTTCAACCACCAACAGGCCTTGGCACAGACCGCTGATGATGCGGTTGCGCCGGGGAAAGTGGTTGGCTTTGGCGGTAGTGCCCGGCGGAAATTCCGAGATCATCGTGCCGGAATTGACAATTTCAGTGGCCAGGTCTTTATGCCGGGCCGGATAAACACGATCGAGTCCGGTTCCGGCTACTGCAATCGTATAACCTTTGGCCTTTAATGCGCCCTGATGGCTGGCGGCATCGATACCCAAGGCCAGTCCGCTGGTAATCGTAAAGCCGCAATGACTTAAGGTTTTGGCGAAGTTAAAGGCGATTTCCAGGCCTGATGTCGACGGGTTACGGCTGCCCACGATCGCAATTTGCGGCAGGGATAACAGTTCGGGGTTGCCGCGTACAAACAGTATAGGCGGGGGATCGGAGATTTCTTTTAACAGCGGCGGATAGTTTGGGTCATTGAGGGTGATAACGCTGTTATTCTCCTGACTGAGCCAGCACAGATCATAGTCGATCAGCGCCCAATCAGGATTTTTGATCGCATTAACGATGTCGCTTTTTAAGCCCAAGGCGCTCAGTGCGGCGGATGATTCTGCAAATAACTGTGCCGGGGTATGGCTGCTCAGTAAGCGGAGAAATGTCCTGCAACCGACGCCTGGCGTGCGCAATAACGCAAGCCAGTAGTTAATGTCTTGCTCGGGAATGTTCAGGGGGTTTTAACTTTATCTAAAACATGAAGGGCCTGAGTCGCTTTCATGACCAGAGCATAACTGACACGCTCGAACGGACGGAAAACCATCAGGGTGCCTGCCATTTCATCCGGAAGGTTAACGAGATCGTTTTTAACCGGGCTGTACGAATCTTTGACAATATTGCCGCGTTGATAGATGTCCAGTTCGTGCCCGGCCAAAAGACCGTCAGTGGTGCCCTTGTCTATGACGACCACGTTATACCGGCCGATTTGGGAAACGCCGCCAAGTACGCTGATAATACTGCCGTTGATGTTTTGTTCGGGCGGACGGGGGAAATAATTTAACGCAATATCCTGTTCAGCATTAGGCATAATCCGATCGCCGATACGAATTTCCTGGGTGGATTTGGTTATGGTTAATGTCGCCGGGTCTCCGGGTTGTTGTAATGAGGTGTCGGCAATGTATTGCGCCTCATAGCCCAAAATTTCGCCGCTTTCCGGACTGATATAGGCGCTGCCCGGCCGGTAAATCGTGTAGGACTGGCTTTTCGGTTCGGTTATTGAGCGCACATAAACGCGGTCGCCGGTGCCCGTGATCAGATGTTCGCCGGCAAAGTCAATAACATACGGTGCATTGCCCAGTTCATTTTCATCCACCACCTTGGGTGATGACAGGAAGCTGGTTATCGTTTCGGTAGGAATTAACCGGATGGCTTGTTTCAGCTCGGTTACCCGAATACAAGGCAGTACTTTGCCCTCTTCGGAGACGGCAAAGTCTTTGCGGCCTTGCTTATAGTCTTCTTCCCGAAGTATGCACGGAGAATTGGCGTTGGCCAGGGGGAGTTCGCTGCGGGAAAGGCTAAGTTGGGGTTTGCCATCGACGATCGAAAAATAAACCGTATCGCCGGGATAAATCAGGTGAGGGTTCTTGATTTGAGTATTGCGGCTCCATAATTCAGGCCATTGCCAAGGGCGGGTTAAAAATTTACCGGATAGTTCCCATAGAGTGTCGCCTTTGACGACGGTATATTGATCGGGGTGGGATGGATTTATTTGTATTTCATCTGTCCATGCGCTGGTACTGATGAGCAGAGAAACTATCAATCCGGTGAGTGTTCGAAAAGCCATGTTTGGGTTCCTGTCGAGTCTTTTTGTGCGATCTGAATTCAAAGTTTAGATGAATTCAGATAGAATTCCAGTATTCAATTATTATAATGGAGAGTTTGTTGAGTATTCTATCTATTCTCGAGTTTCCGGATGAAAGGTTGCGTAAGAAGGCTGCAATCGTAAAAACGGTCGATGATAAAATCAAAAAATTGGTCGATGATATGCTTGAAACCATGTATGAATCGCATGGTGTAGGCTTGGCTGCAACCCAGGTTAATGTGCATCAGCGGGTCGTCGTCATCGATGTCAGCGAGGAAAAGGATGCTCCTTTATGTTTGATCAATCCTGAAATCATTGAAAAAGACGGGGTTAAAGAGTCCGAAGAGGGTTGTCTTTCGGTACCCGGTTTTTTTGAAAAAGTGGAAAGAGCCGAGCATGTTATAGTCAGGGCGTTGGACAGGGAAGGTGTGTCTTTTGAATTTGGCGCCAGAGATTTACTGGCTGTTTGCGTTCAGCACGAGCTGGATCATTTGAGCGGAAAACTGTTTGTCGATTATATTTCGCCGTTAAAACGGCAGCGGATTAAGAAGAAATTGGAAAAAATGCATAAAATGGAAGCGAGTTAATGAAGGTAATTTTTGCCGGAACCCCTGAGTTTGCCGTGCCTTGTCTACAGATGTTGCTGGATTCGGAGCATGAGATTTGCGCGGTTTATACCCAGCCCGACCGTCCGGCGGGCAGAGGGCGTAAGTTGCAACTCAGTCCTGTCAAAGCATTGGCCTTGACTGCCGGGATTCCCGTTTTTCAACCGCTGACGATGAAGACCGATGAGGACTTGCAGCAGGTTAGCGCCTTGAATGCCGATCTGATGGTGGTGGTCGCTTACGGCATGATTTTAACGCAAGCCGTTCTGGATGTGCCTAAACTGGGTTGCATCAATGTGCATGCTTCATTGTTGCCGCGTTGGCGAGGTGCCGCACCCATTCAGCGTGCGTTGATGGCGGGCGATGAAAAAACCGGCGTGACCATTATGCAGATAGTCCGCAAACTGGATGCCGGCGACATGTTGCACAAGGAAGAATGCATGATTGGCTCGACCGATACGGCCGTGGATTTGCATGACAAATTGGCTGCGTTGGGTGCAATAGGCCTAGCCAAAGTGCTGAAGCAAATAGAAGCCGGAACCGTTCATCCCGAACCGCAGGATGAGGCGCTGGCGACCTATGCCGAAAAACTGGAAAAAAGCGAAGCCGTTATCGACTGGACGCAACCGGCGGCGGATCTGGCTCGAAAGGTAAGAGGCTTAAATGCATGGCCGGTCGCTCAAACGCTTTATCAAGGCAATGTATTGCGCATTTGGCAAGCGGTTCCAGTGGATGACGAATCCATCGGAGGGGCGACCGGCCGGTCGCCCCTACAAGAACCCGGCACAGTGCGCTGTGCCGATAAAAATATCGATGTGGCGACCGGCTTAGGTTTTTTACGGCTGCTGGAAGTGCAGTTGCCGGGCGGGAAGCGCTTGCCTGTGCAGGCTTTTTTGAGCGCTCACGATCTTAACGGGGTAAAGCTCGGTTGAATACACGATTAGTCGCAGCCCGGGTATTGTCGCGGGTTTTGCAGGACGGGCAGTCTTTAACCGCCGCTCTGGATAATGCCTTTCTGAGCATAGAATCGAGTAAAGACCGGGCTTTCATTCAGGCGCTATGCTACGGCGTTTGCAGACAATATCACCGGCTGGATTTTATTTTAAGTCAATTATTGGATAAGCCGTTAAAAGATACAGACGTTAAGGCGCTGGCTTTGGTCGGCTTGTACCAGCTCAAATTCATGCGGGTAAAACCCCATGCGGCGGTATCCGAAACGGTTTTGGCGGCACGTAAAAAGCCGTGGGCCAAGTCGCTGATCAATGCCGTACTCAGAACCTATCTGCGAGAACAGGAAGGACTTGAACACAAGGCCGACAAATGTCAGGTCGCAGCCCTGAGTCATCCCGACTGGTTGATTAAGCAGATTGAGCAGGACTGGCCCGAGCAGGCGTTAACTATTTTCTTGGAAAATAATCAGCAACCGCCGATGGTGTTGCGGGTCAATCTGGCGAAAACCAGTCGCGAGCATTATCTGCAATTATTAACCGGACAGGACATAGCGGCTGAAGCTGTCAGCTTTTGCCCGTCGGCGATCAGGCTGGATAAACCGGTGCCGGTGGACATGCTGCCCGGCTTTGCCGAAGGGCTGGTATCCGTTCAGGATACTGCCGCGCAATTGGCTGCCGGATTGCTGGATGTTCAGCCGGGACAACGGGTGCTGGATGTCTGTGCCGCACCGGGCGGCAAAACCGCGCATATTCTTGAGACCCAATTGCAGCTAAAAGAGCTGGTCGCCGTCGATATAGACGAGTTCAGAATGCAGCGGGTCAGCGAAAACTGTCAGCGCTTGGGCTTGCAAGCCACGCTGGTGGTAGGCGATGCGGCAAACCCTTCAGGCTGGTGGGACGGTCAGCCGTTTGATAGGATTTTGTTGGACGCGCCGTGTTCAGCCTTAGGCGTTATTCGCCGTCACCCCGATATTAAATTATTGCGCAGAGCCGAGGATATTGGGCAGTTACAGGCTATGCAAAAAGCCATCCTGCAAGCCGTCTGGCCGCTGCTAGCGCCCGGCGGGCTATTGGTTTATGCAACCTGTTCCATTTTAAAGCAGGAAAATGAGCAGCAGGTTCAAGCTTTCTTAGCTGAGCATAGCGATGCGGTCGAGTTGCCCTTGCTCCCAAGCTCCAGCTTGGGAGCAACAGACCGGGGAACCGCCGGAGCCTACGGACGCCAGATTCTTACCGGTGAATCGGCAATGGATGGGTTTTATTATGCGCGCATCAGTAGGCAATAAAACATCGCTTTGCTATGCATTGCTGTGTTGTTTTTTGATAGGGTTGATGCCTGCTATAAGTCATGCTGATACGCGCGCAGTCGAAGGGTTTGGTGTTGTGGTCAAAAATGCCGAGTTGACCTTGCAAGGCGATAGCTATGCGTTGTCTGCGGAGATAGATTATCGGCTCAGTGCGAGGGCAAAGGAGGCGCTGCAAAACGGTGTGCCTTTGTATTGGGATATGCATATCAAGGTCCTGCAACGGCGGGATTATTTCTGGGATAAAACACTGGTTAATACCGGCATCCGTTACCGTATTCAGTACCATGCGTTACTGAACATGTATCGGGTCAGAAATGAAGGCGCAGGTGATGTGACTAATTTTTCTACGCTATCGGCGGCGCTCGATTCGATGTCAACTATCCGTGATTTTCGGGTAATGGATAAGGCAATTTATGCTCCAGGAGAACGCTATGCCGTCGGCATAAAAGTAACGCTTGATCGGGACGCGCTGCCTTTGCCGTTGCGACCGGTTGCCTATATTAACCCTCAGTGGTATTTATCCAGTGACTGGACATTATGGCCTTTGACAAAATAAAACCCCCTGTCAGCTTGTCCATATTGGTTCTGTTTGGCTTGATTTTGCTGTTGTTACAGTTGATGAGTTCGGCAACGCAGGAATCTTCAGAGTTGAGCGCGATGTATTCATGGCTGCTTTTGGTCAATGCGCTGGGGTCGGTGGTGTTGCTGGGCTTGGTCGGCGCTAATATTTATTCTCTGGCGCGGCAGTTAAAAAAACGCGAGGCGGGTTCGAGATTAACCACACGCATGGTGTCGCTGTTTGTGGTGCTGGCTCTGGCTCCTGCCGTTATTGTGTTTTATTTTTCGATGCAGTTTCTGCATCAGGGTATCGATAGCTGGTTTAATGTGGAAATAGACCGGGCGATGGAAGATGCTTTGGAACTTAGTCAGGCATCATTGGATCAGCGGATGCGCTGGCATTTGCGGCAAATACAGCAATTGACCGGGAGGCTGGTGGATTCGCCGGAAACGCTGGTGACTCTGGAAATGGAAAATCTGCGTGAACTTTCCGGGGCATCCGAGATGACGTTGTTCTCCCGGCAGGGCAGGATTATTGCCTCAAGCAGCATCAATCCCAGCGATATTTTGCCGAGTCTGCCGGATGATCATACCTGGTTGCAGTTGCGACAAAATTCGGAGTTTGTCGCTGTGGCGCCGGTGCGCGAAGATGAGTTGATGATCCGGGTTATCGTTACCGTTAAAACCAGGGAGCCGCAATATTTACAGGCTTTATATCCGGTGCCGATAAGAATTGCCGATTTGGCCGATTCGGTGGAATTTGCCTTTGTGCGTTATCAGGAGATGAATTTTTTAAGGAACTCATTAAAGTTGAGTTTCTCTCTGGCTTTATCGCTGGTTTTGTTGATGAGTTTGCTGGCGGCTATTTGGGTGGCTTTTATCAGTATCCGTAATATTATCGCCCCGGTAAAGGCGCTGGTTAAGGGAACGCAGGCGGTGGCTTCCGGGCATTATGATCAGGATTTGCCGGTTACTGCTCAGGATGATCTGGGCTTTCTGGTAGAGTCTTTTAACGAGATGACGCATCGTATTGCCAGGGCCAGCGATGAAACCAGAATGGCCGGTATTGAGGTGGAAAATCAACGGGCTTATCTGGAAACGATACTGGCGAATTTAACGGCCGGGGTGATTAGTTTTGATACGGTGTATAAAATACGTACGGCGAATCAGGCGGCTTACCGGATTTTTCACGTTCATGTGAATCAGTTTGTCGGACGGACTTTGTTGGAGTTGGTGCAGAGTTATGCGGAGCTGGCCGAACCGTTAAAATCGATTCAGCGCTTATTGGAGCAAGCCGATGATATATGGCAGCAGCGAATTGCTTTTTTAGGCCCCAACGGTCGGCAGGAATTACTGTGCCGAGGCACGCCGCTGTTTTCCCAAGAAGGTCATCGAGTCGGGGCGGTGGTAGTTTTTGATGATGTGACCGATTTGATTCAGGCACAGAAAAATGCGGCTTGGGGGGAAGTGGCCAGGCGGTTGGCTCATGAAATCAAGAATCCGTTAACGCCGATACAGTTATCGGCAGAACGCTTGCAGCACAAGCTGGCCGACAAGTTGACTGCCGGTGATGCGGATATGTTGCAGCGCTCAACCGCAACCATTGTGCAGCAGGTTGAGGCGATGAAAGAAATGGTCGATGATTTCTCGGAATATGCCAAACCCTCCAAAAAGCAGACGTTGGATATTGACTTGCCCCGATTGGTTCAGGAAGTGTTAGCGCTTTATGTGTTAAAGTCCGGGGTCAAGTTTAAAGCCGATTACGATAAGGGTTTGTTGATGATTAAAGGCGACCCCGTTAGTATCAGGCAAGTGTTGCATAATCTGATAAAAAATGCACTGGAAGCTTCGGGTGCACAGGGTTTGATAGAAATAAGCCTGCACAGGGTGCAAAAAAATAACACCGATTTTATCGAAATAGCACTTTATGACGATGGGTCGGGCATTAAAGATGAGCAAATTGAACGGATTTTTGAACCCTACGTTACCACTAAGTCCAGGGGTACTGGCTTGGGGTTGGCGATAGTCAAAAAGATAATTGAAGAACATGGCGGTGCGATATGGGTCGACACCAGCCGTAAAGTGGGGGCTGGATTTATTATTCAGCTTCCGGCGTGTAATTTTTGAGATGTCGTAAAACATATGAATGCACACATACCGCAGATATTGGTTGTAGATGATGAGCCGGACATTCGCCGTCTGGTCTGTGAAATTCTTGAGGATGAGGGTTATCAGGTTGCTACGGCTGAAAATGCCGGTGCCGCCAGGGAGTTGAAAAAGTCTAAAATTCCTGATTTGATCCTGCTTGATATTTGGATGCCGGATACCGATGGCATTACCTTGTTGAAAGAATGGGTTGCTGAAGAAGCCATGCTTTGTCCTGTGGTTATGATGTCGGGACACGGCTCTGTTGAAGCCGCTGTTGAGGCAACTCGGCTGGGAGCTTATGATTTTCTTGAGAAGCCGTTGTCTCTGGCGAAATTATTATTGATTGTAGAAAGGGCTTTGGAAGCCAGTAGTCTGCAAATAGAAAATGCGGGGCTTAAGCAGCAGTTAGTCGCCGATATTGAACCGGTTGGCAAGAGTGCTGCCGTTGCGAGAATTAAGGATCAATTAAAGCGCTTGGCTCAGCATGATGCCAGGGTGTTGTTTGTCGGTGAGGCGGGTGTTGGTAAGGAGATGTATGCGCGTTACCTGCATAATAACAGCCTCCATCGAGACGGTCCTTTTGTGGATGTGGCGGTAGGCAGTATATCGCCGGAAAATTCTGCGGTGGAGTTTTTCGGCAAAGAGGATGCGGGTAAGGTTTATCCGGGTCTGTTGGAGCGGGCGCATAAGGGGACGCTGTTTTTAGGCGAAATCGGCGGCATGGATAAGGAAACTCAGCTAAGGTTGCTCGGCGCGCTGGAGTCAAGTTCATTCCTGCGAGTAGGGGGCGGCGAGGCGGTTCGTGTTGAAGTTCGGGTGGTGGCATCAACCCGCATTGCCTTGGATGAGGAGGTTAAGGCGGGTCGATTTCGGCAAGATTTATATTATCTGCTTAATGAGGTCTCGCTCGATGTTCAGTCGCTACGGGAACACAGTGAGGATGTGCCTGCATTGCTGAGTTTTTATGTGGATTATTTTGTCAGTCAGGATAGATTGCCTTTTCGGAAGTTTTCCATGGCAGCGCAAAACTATTTGCGTAATTACAGTTGGCGCGGCAACGTAAGGGAATTGAAAAACTTGGTGCAGCGCTTAATGATACTGGGTGTGGGGGAAGAAATAGAGTTGGATGAGGTGAAGGCCGCGTTGGGTTCGGTGATTGGCGATGCCGTTACGGCGCATTCGGTGCCTGAGTTTTTTAATTTGCCGTTAAAAGAGGCCAGAGATCATTTTGAAAAGGCCTATCTGGAGTACCATTTTGATCGTACCGGCGGTAGTGTTGCAAAATTGTCGGCCGCAGTGGGTATGGAGAGAACGCATCTTTATCGTAAGTTGCATTCATTGAATATAAAATTGTAAATCAGGCGAAAGGCGAAGGGCGAAAGGAGTGTGTTTTTCGCCTTTCGCCCTTCGCCTTTCGCCTGAATCACAAATAAACTTGAAAGTTCTGGTAATTCTTAGTAGAATCTCGCTCTTTAATATTAAGCCTTTAACAGTAAGCCTAAGCAACGATGAAAACATTTAGTGCAAAGCCAGCAGAAGTTAAGCGTGATTGGTTCGTGGTCGATGCAGAAGGGAAGACGCTTGGTCGTCTTGCTTCTGAAATTGCGCTTCGCCTTCGCGGTAAACATAAACCAGAATACACACCGCATGTTGATACCGGTGATTACATTATTGTAGTAAATGCAGAGAAAATAGGCGTTACCGGCAATAAAGAAAAAAATAAATTGTATCAGCATCATACAGGTTATATCGGTAATCTTAAGACTGTTACCTTGGGTAAATTGAGAAAAACTTTCCCTGATCGTATTCTTACTACAGCAGTTAAAGGAATGTTACCTAACAATCCACTGGGTCGTGCAATGTTCAAGAAATTGAAAGTTTATGCAGGTCCTGAACACGATCATCAGGCTCAACAGCCACAAGTATTAGAATTATAAGCGGGTAGATCATGGCAGCAGCAGCTCAGTATTACGGAACAGGTCGGCGTAAATGTGCAATAGCACGCGTTTACGCAACTTCAGGTACCGGAAAAATCACTATCAACAAAAAAACCCTCGAAGAATATTTCGGTCGTAAAACCGATCAGATGGTTTCTCGTCAACCATTGGGTTGTGTTGATATGGAAGGCAAATTCGATATTAATGTCATCGTTAAAGGCGGCGGCCCATCCGGCCAAGCTGGCGCTATTCGTCACGGTTTGACTCGTGCGTTGATGGTATATGATGAAACCTTGCGTCCAGCGCTTAGAAAAGCCGGTTTTGTTACCCGCGATTCACGTATTGTCGAACGTAAAAAAGTGGGTTTGCACAAAGCCAGAAAACGTCCACAGTACTCGAAACGTTAATCGATTACTTCCATGCAGTAACTCCGGTTACGCATGTGGAAATAAAAAGGGCCGCATTCGTAAGAATGCGGCCCTTTTTTATGGCTATTTATAAAGAGGAGATTGGTGAAAATTTCGGTTGTTGCGCCTGTTTATTTTTGATGGCTTAAGTTTGGCTTTTAGCAAATAGCCACAGATTGATGCGAATCAAGCCCTGGCACATACCCAAACATCAACTCGGCCGACGCCCGCTTTTTTCAATACATAGGCCAGTTCATGGGCGGTGGAGCCGGTGGTCATTACATCGTCGAGTATTGCGATGTGTTGGGCATGGATGGGCTTGATGATCGAAAAAGCATTTTTCAGGTTCTTGCGGCGTTTTTTGGCGGGTAATCGGGTTTGATGGGGCGTGTCGCGATTTCGCTTGCAGCTGGTAAGATCTAACGGAGTCTGTAATTCTCGACCTACGATTCTGGCGATTTCTATGGCCTGGTTGAAACCTCGCTGGCGGTAGCGGGCTTTATGCAGCGGAACCGGTAAAATCAAGTCGGGCCGGTCGGCGGTTTGTTTTAGATGGTCGGCCAATAACATGCCGAGTAAGCGTGCATTCTTGTAATTAGCGCCGAATTTTAAGGTGCTGATTAAATGCCGGATGGCTCCTTGATGGATGAACGGCGCGTAAGTATGGTCAAAAGCCGGGTGCCTGCTCAGGCAGCGACCGCACAAAACCGCCGGGAGCGGTTTTGCACGCGAACCGCCCGAAGGGTGCTGGGCAGGGATTGCCCAGCATGATTGTACCGGGGCTGTGGCGGGCGTTTCCAGTATTTCCGCGCATCGATAACAGCACAGATTATTTCTGGGTAAGTGCGTGTAGCACGAATAGCAAATGTCGTGTGAATGGTGTCCTGGGTTTCCGCACAAGATGCAGGTAGGCGGAAGCAGGTAATCCTGTATAATGTTGATCCAGTTGTATACCATTTTAATATGAACAGGTTGACAAGTTTATCGTCGTTCGCGATCGATGGGTTTCGCACCTCAGCCCATCCTACACTGGAGCTTAACAGAATGTCTGCAAACCCTGCAATTCGCCATGACTGGCAGTTGGACGAAGTGCAAGCGCTTTATGCGTTGCCTTTTAATGACCTGATTTTTAAGGCGCAAACCGTACACCGCGAGAATTTCGATCCCAATGAAGTTCAGATCAGTAGCCTGCTGAGTATCAAAACCGGTTCCTGTTCCGAAGACTGCGGCTATTGCCCGCAAAGCGCCCGTTATGATTCCGATTTGACGCCCGAGGCATTAATGCCGGTGGATGCGGTTTTGAAGGCGGCGCAACTGGCTAAAGATCAAGGCGCATCGCGTTTTTGTATGGGCGCGGCTTGGCGTCAGCCTAAAGATAAGGATGTGGAGCGGGTAGTGGAAATGGTTCAGGGTGTTAAAGCGCTGGGTATGGAAACCTGCGTAACCTTGGGCATGTTGACCGATGCGCAAACGGCCCGATTAAAAGAGGGCGGTCTGGATTATTACAATCACAATCTGGATACTTCGGAAGATTATTATTCCGAGGTCATCACCACGCGGACTTATCAGGATCGTCTGGACACCTTGGCGCGGGTCAGGGATGCCGGGATCAATGTGTGCTGCGGCGGCATCGTCGGCATGGGCGAGAGTGCTGTCGATCGCGCCAAGCTGTTAATCGAACTGGCAAATTTGCCCAAGCATCCTGAAAGCGTGCCGGTCAACATGCTGGTGCAGGTTGAGGGTACGCCGCTAATGGGTACCGAATCGCTGGATCCGATCATCTTTATCAGAACCATAGCCGTTGCCAGAATCATGATGCCCAAGTCGCGGGTGCGCTTGTCCGCAGGGCGCAATAATATGAGCGATGAAATGCAGGCGCTGTGTTTTCTGGCCGGAGCCAATTCGATTTTTTACGGCGATAAATTGTTGACCACCGATAATCCGATGACTAATCATGATTTGGCTTTGTTTGAGCGGCTAGGTGTGTATTCAGGCGGTTCGAGTTATGCGAGTTAGGCGAAAGGCCTAATCCCGTCTGACGATAAAGCGGAAGCTAATTTCGGCTCGTTCCTACGCTCCCGCATCACTGCCATTAAGTTAAGCAACATGACAAAATAATGGCTGATGTGGCGGCGACTTTAGTCGCCGATTAAGCAGTAGGTTGTTTGCTGACTGGGCGACTAAAGTCGCCCCCACAATCATTATTATGCCTTAACTCAATGGCAGTGACGCTCCTGCGTGGGAACGAGAAATTTTTATAATAGCAATCAATAACTATGCCGTTTTCACACTTCGCCGATAATCTTCAGGTTTTAGCCGGGCAAGGCTTGTATCGCTCCCGGCGGGTTATCGCCTCCCCGCAAGGCATTCATCTGAACATTGACGGTAGCCATGTGGTCAATTTTTGCAGTAATGATTACTTGGGACTGGCTAATCATCCCGATGTGGTCAACGCGTTTAAATCCGGGGTAGATCAATACGGGGTCGGCAGCGGTTCGGCGCATTTGATTTGCGGACATAGCGCGGCTCATCATGCTCTGGAAGAGGAGCTCGCCGCTTTCACTGGACGCGACCGGGTGTTATTGTTTTCCACCGGATATATGGCAAATATCGGCGTGATTTCGGCTTTATTGAGGCGCGGCGATGCGGTATTTGAAGACCGGTTAAATCATGCGTCCTTGTTGGACGGCGGCCTGTTGTCCGGCGCACGATTTAAGCGTTATGCCCATGCCGATGCGGCTGATCTCGAAGCAAATCTGAGTAAAGCCGCAGGCAACAAGCTGATCGTTACCGATGGCGTATTCAGCATGGATGGCGATTTTGCACCGCTGGATGCATTGGCTGCTGCCGCAAAAAACCATGATGCCTGGCTGATGGTCGACGATGCGCACGGATTGGGTGTAATCGGTGAGCACGGCGGTGGAATAGTTGAATATTACCGTCTTAGTCAGGACGATGTGCCGGTGCTGATGGGGACTCTGGGTAAAGGTTTCGGGACTTTCGGCGCTTTCGTGGCCGGTTCTGAGGTGCTGATTGAAACCTTGATCCAGAAAGCCCGTACTTATATATATACCACCGCGTTACCGGCAGCGGTTTGCGAGGCGACTCGGGCAAGTTTAAAAATTGTCATCAATGAAAACTGGCGCAGGGACAAGCTTAAACAACTGTCGGAGCGTTTCAGGCTGGGCGCAGAGCAGCTCGGATTGCAGGTGATGGCGTCATCGTCGGCCATACAGCCGATTCTAATCGGCGACAGTCAAAGAGCCGTAGACATCAGCAATGCTTTGTTGAATGCCGGTTTTCTGGTTGGTGCTATTCGCCCGCCGACCGTGCCTCAAGGCGGCGCAAGGCTGCGGGTGACTTTTTCAGCATTGCACGAGCAGCAGCATGTCGATCGGTTGCTGGACGCGTTAGCTGAAATTATCGTAGGCCGCAAGTGACAACAATTCACCTGGAAACCTTTGGTAAAGGCAAATCCATCGTGCTGGTGCATGGTTGGGCGATGCATACCGGCATTTGGCGGGAGTTTGCCCGGCAATTAGCACGCAATTATCAGGTTATTTGTGTCGACTTACCCGGACACGGGCAGAGCGAGGCAATTGATCCGTTTACCCTCGAGCGGATTAGCGCCGAGTTGGTTAAGGTCATTCCCGAATCAAGCTGTTGGCTCGGTTGGTCTTTTGGCGCTACGGTGGTGCTTGATATAGCCGCCCGTTATCCTGAACGGGTGTCTGCACTGGTTTTTCTGGCTGGTAATCCTTCATTTGTGGGAGCGACGCCCTCGTGGCGATTAGAAGCAATTTGCTACGTGGGCGTCGCTCCCACAACAACCTATAACGGTGAA
>JAURVK010000043.1 GCA_030655535.1 Methylobacter sp.
CAACAGACAATGGTCGCCAAGATTGCGACCATTGAAGTCACGGTCACGCATACCGAAGGCGAGGCATTGTTGCTTGAATGCCAGCAGATCAAGCGTCATAAACCCCGATACAATATCTGCTTAAGAGACGATAGATCCTATCCCTATATTTTCCTGTCTACTGATCATGATTTCCCCCAGATCACTCTGCATCGCGGCGCAAAAAAGCTTAAGGGTAAATATTTCGGGCCTTATCCGGGCATCGGCGCTATCAAGGAAAGTCTGAAATTGCTGCAACGGATTTTTCCGGTCAGGCAATGCGAGGATTCCGTTTTTAACAATCGTTCACGTCCTTGTTTGCAGCACCAGATAGGGCGTTGTACTGCGCCGTGCGTTGGTCTAATCGATAAAGATCACTATGCACAGGATGTTGACGGCACGGTGTTGTTTTTAGAAGGCAAGGGCAGTCTGCTGATTGACCAGTTAATCGTCAAGATGGAGCAGGCGGCGGCTAATCTGGAATATGAGCAGGCCGCCGGTTTCAGAGATCAGATCGCAAAATTGCGCTCGGTGCTGGAAAAACATTTTGTGCATGGCGAACGCGGCGATGTCGATATTATCGCTTGTGCGACCAAAGCCGGAGTGGCTTGTGTTCAGGTGTTTTTTATCCGTAACGGGCAGCATCTGGGCAACAAGGTGTTTTATCCCAAGATAAACCATGAGCATGATCCGGCCGCTATCGTCCAGGCGTTTATTCCGCAATATTATCTGGATAAACAAACGCCTCATGAACTGATTGTCAGTCATCAGCCGGAGGAAGTCGATTTGTTGATGGAAGTGTTGGGGGTGCAGTCGAAACATGCGGTGGCTATTTCCCATAATGTCAGGGGCGAGCGTTTAAAATGGCTGCAAATGGCCTGCACCAACGCCGAAAATTCCCTGCTGAGCAAGTTATCCGATAAACAAGGGATTTATGCCCGATTCCTCAGTTTGCAGGAAGAATTGGGCTGTAAAGAACTGCCGAAACGCCTGGAATGCTTTGATATTAGTCACACCCAGGGCGAGCAGACGGTTGCGTCCTGCGTGGTTTTCGACCGGGAAGGACCGGTAAAATCGGCTTATCGCCGCTTTAATATAGCAGGCATAACCGGCGGCGATGATTATGCGGCGATACATCAGGCGGTATTCAGGCGTTTTAAGCGGTTGAAACAGGGAGAGCATACGGCTCCGGATATATTGCTCATCGACGGCGGCAAAGGTCAGGTACATGAAGCGCAAAAGGCACTGGCGGAATTAGACATAAATAATGTTATGATAGTCGGTGTTTCCAAGGGGCCGGATCGAAAACCCGGCATGGAAAAACTGATTCTGGTGGATGAGGCTCAGCCGATAGATATAAAGCCGGGAGCCAGCGGTCTGTTGTTGATTCAACATATTCGCGATGAAGCGCACCGGTTTGCGATAACAGGACACAGGCAGCGTCGAGGCAAGGCTAAAAAACAATCGGCTATGGAAGCCATTCCGGGATTGGGGCCTAAACGGCGACAGATTTTATTGAAACAATTTGGGGGGCTGCAAGGTATTTCACAAGCTGGCGTGGATGCTCTTTGCGGTGTAGACGGCATAAGTCGTTCTGTGGCACAACGAATATACGAACTATTTCATCATCAAGATGATTGAATTTAACTTACCGACAAATCTGACGCTGTTAAGAATCGCGTTAATACCTTTATTAATCGTGGTTTTTTACCTGCCTTGGGAATATTCCAATATTGCCTGTACGCTGATTTTTATACTTGCAGGGATAACCGATTGGCTGGACGGCTATTTTGCCAGAAAGATGCAGATGGAAACGCCGTTCGGGGCTTTTTTAGACCCGGTGGCGGATAAACTGATGGTGGCCATGATTTTGGTGCTGATCGTTCAGCAGCAGGGCAGTCCTTATCTGGCTATTCCTGCCGCCGTCATTATCGGCAGGGAAATCACCATTGCCTCACTGCGAGAATGGATGGCAGAAATCGGACAGCGGGCGCAGGTTAAAGTTTCCTCATTGGGTAAATGGAAAACCACGGCGCAAATGCTGGCGATCGGCATGTTGTTGTATCGCGAAGATTTACTGGGTATACCTATCAATTATTGCGGCTACGGCTTGTTGTATATTGCGGCGATATTGACCTTATGGTCGATGGTTAATTACTTAAGGGCCGCACTGGCGGTATTGACCGCAAAATAGAATTGGGTCTGTAACCTATAGACCGCTTGGATTTTCAATAACACATAATACAGCGCATTGAATCAGCTGTGAAAGAAGAACATGGATCAGGAAATAGAAAATATTCAGACTCAATCTGAAGTGCAGGATGAAATATTGTTGGCGGCCTTGAAATTATTTGTCGAGAAAGGTTATTTCAATACATCGCTAATCGATATTAAAGAGGCGGCCGGACTAAAAACCATCGGCATAATCTATCCGCACTTTAAAACCAAACAAATGATTGCCGCGCAGTTGCATGCAAACATACTCGACAGCTTAAGCGTCTCCATTGATGACATAAAGCGCACCAACGAAAAAGCATCCGAGCAATTACGGGGCATCGTCGATTTGTTGTTCAAATTAACCGATGACGCCCCCGATGTGCTGCGGTTTTTGTTGATTTTGAACGTCAACGAGTTTTTGCCGGAAGCAAAGCCGCTACATGAATCCGCCGCTTTCAAGAAAATCATCAATATCATTGAAGTCGGCATCAAGGAAGGGGAGATACGCAATATCAGCCCGCAGTTGGGCTACGCCGAGTTCTTCGGTATTATTGATAACATCCTGCGACTGGTGTTGACAGGTTTTCTTGACAGGAAAGCGGATTTTTATCAGTCGCAAGCCTGGCTTGCGGCATGGAATGTTCTTGCTAAGAAGTGAGCAGGTTGATGTGTTACCACGAAGACACGAATTTTTTGTAGTTATCTGAAAATTGTAACGGCTTATCCTCGACGGCACTCGTTCATCTGCTTTCGAAAAATGCTTTATGCGTTGGTGCGTCACAAGATGTGACGTTTAAACTTCAAAGCCAGTTTTGAATTCCGATAGATAGGTAATTTTGGAGTCCAAAGCTGGCTTTGGTCATAAATTTGGATTGGAGTAAAAATATGGGGGACGTAGTTCAATTTAAACGACCCAAGCTGTCGCAACTGCATAAAGGCAATACCCTATGCCGTAGCGGCTTTCATAAATGGGAAGTCTTAAATGAACAGCAGTTTGATGTTAAACAAGGGAAACTGATCACCGTTTATCAATGTAAACGGTGTTCGAAAACAAAATCTAAAGCACTTTAAGCGGGCTGTTTTGTGGGAGCGACTAAAGTCAATCCCACAAAACAGCCAAAATCATTATCTCGGCAGTTCCGATGCTCCCATCAGGAACTCGTCCACTGCTCTGGCGGCTTGTCTGCCTTCACGTATCGCCCACACCACCAGCGATTGTCCTCGTCGGCCGTCACCTGCGGCGAACACTTTATCGACCGAAGTTTGATATTGTTTGTCATTGGCTTTGATGTTGTTACGCTCGAGTTCAACGCCCAGATCTTTCAACAAGCCTTCGTGTACCGGGTGAACGAAACCCATGGCTAAAAACACGATATCCGCGTCCAGGGTGAAGGCGCTGTCGGGCTTTTCGCTCATTTTCCACTGGCCGCCTTCTTGTTTCCACTCCACTTCGACCGCGTTTAGATGGGTTATTTTGCCATCTTTGCCGGTAACGCTTTGCGTGTTAACGCTAAAGTAACGTTTTTTAATGCCTTCATCATGCGAAGATGTGGTGCGTAACTTGTTAGGCCACAGCGGCCAAGTGAGCAATTTGTTCTCTTTTTCAGGCGGTTGCGGCAGAATTTCGATCTGTACCACGGATGCTGCGCCCTGACGAATCGAGGTGCCGATGCAATCGGAGCCGGTATCGCCGCCGCCGATCACGACGACATGCTTGTCGGTTGCGGTAATGGCATCGTCCTCGGCTATGCTGTCGCCTGCGTTACGCTTGTTTTGCTGGCGCAAAAAGTCCATCGCATAATAAACGCCTTGATAATCATTGCGTCCTGTAACTTCCAGGTCGCGAGGATGCTCGGAGCCTACCGCTAAAACCACAGCATCATAGTCGGCGAGTATTTTTTGTGCGGAAATGTCTGTACCGATATGGCTGTTGGGTCTGAAGCTGACGCCCTCAGCCTGCATTTGCGCAATGCGTCGGTCGATCAAGTGTTTTTCCATTTTGAAATCGGGAATGCCGTAGCGCAATAAGCCGCCGATACGGTCGTTCTTTTCATAGACCACGACTTCATGCCCGGCACGTGCCAGCTGTTGAGCACAGGCTAATCCGGAAGGCCCTGAACCTATTACCGCTACCCGTTTGCCGGTACGTTTTTCCGGAATTTGCGGTTTTACCCAGCCCATTGCCCAGCCTTTGTCGATAATGGCGCATTCTATCGATTTAATGGTGACGGGCTGATCCTGTAAATTGAGCGTACAAGCTGCCTCGCAGGGCGCAGGACAGATGCGTCCGGTAAACTCGGGAAAATTGTTGGTGCTATGTAAAATTTCCAGCGCCTGTTGCCAATCTCCTTGATAAACACCGTCGTTCCAGTCCGGGATAATATTGTTGACGGGGCAGCCTTGATGGCAAAAAGGGATGCCGCAATCCATGCATCTTGAACCCTGCTCGGCCACTTCAGCGTCGCTGGGGGATAACGTAAATTCGCGATAATGTTGGATACGATCACTCGGCGGTGTCGTGTGCCGCTCAGTGCGATCTAGTTCCATAAACCCGGTTGGTTTACCCATCTTTAAATACCTTCTATACTTTTTACAGTTGAAAATTTTATGTTGCTGTTAAATGTAGGAAATGTAGGTCGGGCTTCAGCCCGACAGCGCTTGTTCCAACCAAACCGCATCCCACAACGAATAGTCGCCAATTTGACTGACCAAATTCGCCCGTAATGGATTGGCAACAATATAGCGTGCAATTTTCCGCCTATCTTCTTCTTGCCGAACGGCATGATCGTAATAGTTAGGCTGCCATATCGGTTCTCCGATAATACGGGCAGAGCGTCCCTTTAAAAGCTGCATAACATTAGACAATGTGCCCTTATGCAGCACCATGAGCCAATGCAGATGATCTGGCATTAGCACATAACACAGCGTTTCTGTCGTACCTTGTTCTTGCAGTGCCATCGATTGTTGAACCACTTTACGACCGTTGGCAAGCGCGTTGAAATACGGTATCCGTTTTCGGGTTACGGTTGTGACGTGATAGACCCTGCCGGACTGAGAAATTCTGCCTTTACGCAGCTCGGCGTACGGCATGGTTGTCTCCTTTGAGATATTGTCGGGCTAAAGCCCGACCTACATCGCTACATTACGCGGCGGCCTGTTCTGCTTTAATTTGCATCAGCGCTTCGCGATAATCGACCGGCATGACTTTAACAAAACGCGGTAAATAATCTTGCCAGTTATCCAAAATGTGCTGCGCTCTTGCGCTGTTGGTATAGCGCTTATGGTTTTCAATTAAATGCTTTAAGCGTTGCTCGTCATGACGGGTCATATCGGACATAATGTGGACGCGTCCGTGGGTTTCCATATCGCCGCCCTGATGTGCGAAAGCTTCCAGCGTGTCGTCTTCTACGGGGATAGGTTCGAGTTCCACCATCGCCATATTGCAACGCTTTTCAAAGTCGTCTTGTTCATCCAGAACATAAGCCACACCGCCTGACATGCCTGCCGCAAAATTGCGACCGGTTTGTCCGAGTACCACTACTACGCCGCCGGTCATGTATTCGCAGCCATGGTCGCCCACGCCTTCGACGACAGCGACGGCACCTGAATTGCGCACCGCAAAACGTTCACCGGCAACGCCGCTAAAATAACATTCGCCGCTGACCGCACCATACAATACGGTGTTGCCGACGATAATGTTTTCAGCCGGCGTAATAGGGCAGTCTTTCGGCTGGTAAATGGCGATACGTCCGCCGCTCATGCCTTTGCCTACATAATCATTACCATCGCCTTCAAGGTCGATGCTGATGCCTTGCGCCAAAAATGCGCCGAAACTTTGACCGGCGGTGCCTTTGACATAAATCGATATGGTATCGGCAGGTAAGCCTTGATGGCCATAACGTTTGGCTACTTCGCCGGACAGCATCGCACCGAAAGTCCGGTTAATGTTGCGGATAGGCGTGTTGATAACCACCGGTTGCCCATTTTCCAGCGCCGGTTGGGCTTGTGCAATCAAGCTGTGATCCAGTGCCTGAGTCAAACCGTGATCTTGGCGTTCGTGATTATAAAGAATGGTGCCGGGATCCACGGCAGGTTTATAAAAAACCCGGCTAAAGTCGAGGCCCTGCGTTTTCCAATGGTTCAGTGATCGCTGCATATCCAGTTTGTCCGAGCGACCGATCATTTCATTAACGCTGCGGAAACCCAGTTTTGCCATCCATTGACGCACATCTTCTGCGACCATGAAGAAATAATTGACCACATGCTCCGGTTGTCCGGTAAAACGTTTGCGCAGTTCAGGATCTTGCGTTGCTACACCGACCGGGCAGGTGTTCAGATGGCATTTGCGCATCATTAAACAACCCGACACGATCAATGGCGCTGTGGCAAAGCCGAATTCGTCCGCACCTAATAATGCGCCGATGATCACATCGCGCCCGGTACGCAAACCGCCGTCGACTTGGACGGCGATACGGCCGCGCAGTTTGTTGAGTACCAGCGTTTGATGGGTTTCTGCAAGACCGATTTCCCACGGCAAACCGGCGTGTTTGATCGAGGTCATCGGGCTTGCGCCGGTACCGCCGTCATAGCCGGAAATGGTGACATGATCGGCGTGGGCTTTGGAAACACCCGCCGCAACGGTGCCGACACCGACTTCCGAAACCAGTTTGACGCTGATCCGCGCTTCGGGATTGACGTTTTTCAAGTCGTGAATCAGCTGCGCCAAATCTTCAATCGAATAAATCTCATGGTGCGGCGGCGGCGAAATCAAGCCTACGCCTCGCGTGGAATGACGCACTTTGGCGATAACCGCATCGACTTTATGGCCGGGCAGTTGTCCGCCTTCGCCGGGTTTTGCGCCCTGGCTGATTTTTATCTGAATGTCGTCGGCATTGACCAGATATTCGGTAGTTACGCCAAAACGGCCGGATGCGACCTGTTTAATCGCCGAACGCATCGAGTCGCCGTTGGGCAGAGGCTTGAAACGTTCGGGCAATTCACCGCCTTCGCCGGTATTGGATTTGCCGCCGATGCGGTTCATCGCAATAGCCAGATTGGTATGCGCTTCGTAGGAAATCGAGCCGAACGACATGGCTCCCGTGGCAAAACGTTTGACGATGTCCGCAGCCGATTCCACTTCATCCAATGGCACGGGGGTCGCATCTTCCTTGAATGACATTAAGCCGCGCAAGGTCAGCAAGGATTCGCCCTGCTCATCAATCAGGCGTGCAAATTCGGCATATTTTTCGTAGCTGTTGCTGCGCGTCGCGTGTTGCAAGGTGCTGATGGTTTCAGGCGTCCAGGTATGCGCTTCGCCGCGTATGCGGTAGGCGTATTCGCCGCCAACATCCAGGGCGTCGCGGTATAACGGCGCATTGCCGAAAGCAATCCGGTGGCGGCGAGTGGTTTCTTCGCTGATTTGGGCTAGACCGACGCCTTCGACAGTGCTGGTTGTGCCGGTGAAATAGCGATCCAGAAACGGTTCCGCCAAGCCGATCGCATTAAAAATTTGCGCGCCGCAATAAGACTGGTAAGTCGAAATACCCATTTTGGACATGACTTTAAGCAGACCTTTGGAAATTGCCTTGGTAT
This sequence comes from Methylobacter sp., assembly GCA_030655535.1. GTDB lineage: Bacteria > Pseudomonadota > Gammaproteobacteria > Methylococcales > Methylomonadaceae > Methylobacter_A. The sequence goes on from JAURVK010000043.1 coordinate 7,828, forward strand.
AGCGTTTGTGCGCTTCATACTCGCTGAGATCGGGAATGCTTTCACATAGACCGGAGAGTGTGTCAAACGCCAGATAAGGGTTAACCGCTTCCGCACCGTAAGCCGCCAGCAGCGCAAAATGATGAACTTCGCGCGCTTCGCCGGTTTCAATAACCAAACCGACTTTAGTGCGCAGGCCTTCGCGGGTCAGGTAGTGATGCACCGCGGAAGTCGCGAGCAGGGCAGGTATTGCGATATGGGCAATATCCAGGTCGCGGTCGGACAGCGCCAGGATATTGTTGCCTTCTTCAACAGCCTGTTTTGCCGCAAGACACAGTTTATCGAGCGCCGCTTCCATGCCGCTTGCTCCCAAATCGGAAGGATAGCAAAACGTCAGGGTTTTAGTCTTGAATACACCGCCGGTACGCGTTTCGATGCGGCGAATCTTTTCCAAATCCTGGTTGCTCAAAATAGGCTGATCCACTTCCAGGCGCATGTGGGTTCCGCCTTCGTCCAGGCCCAATAAATTAGGGCGTGGGCCGATCAGCGAAACCAAAGACATGACCAATTCTTCGCGGATAGGGTCTATGGCCGGGTTGGTGACCTGGGCAAATCCTTGTTTGAAATAATCGTACAATAAGCGCGAACGCTCCGATAACACCGCCAGCGCAGCATCGATGCCCATTGAGCTGATCGATTCCTGTCCGGTTTTTGCCATCGGTTTCAGGATGAATTCAACATCTTCACGGGTATAACCGAAAGCTTGTTGTCTATCCAGCAGGGTAAGCGCATCCGGTGCCATTGCGGAAATTTCGGCAGGCAGATCGGCGAGCATAATTTGTGTTTTTCTCAGCCACTCGGAATACGGGTAGCAAGCCGCCAAATTGGCTTTCAATTCAGCATCATCGATAATACGGCCTTGCTCGGTGTCGATCAGCAGCATTTTTCCCGGTTGCAAACGCCATTTTTTGATGATCTTGTGCTGGGGAATTTCAAGTACGCCCATTTCCGACGCCATGATCACGAAATCATCATCGGTGACCAAGTAGCGCGCAGGACGCAAGCCGTTGCGATCCAGGGTTGCGCCGATTTGACGGCCATCGGTGAAAGCAATGGCTGCGGGGCCATCCCAAGGTTCCATCAGGGCGGCGTTGTATTCGTAAAACGCGCGCAATTTTTCATCCATTAACACGTTGCCGGCCCAGGCTTCGGGAATCAGCAGCATCATGGCGTGGGCGAGTGAATAGCCGCCCGCAACCAATAATTCAAGCGCATTGTCGAAACAAGCCGAATCCGATTGCTGTTCGTCAATCAACGGCCACAGTTTGTGCATGTCATCGCCCAAAACTTTGGACGCTATGGAATGACGACGAGCCGCCATGCCGTTAACATTGCCGCGCAAGGTGTTGATTTCGCCGTTATGGGCGATCAGCCGGAAAGGATGGGCCAGATCCCAGGTCGGGAAGGTGTTGGTGGAAAAACGCTGATGCACTAACGCTAAAGCGCTGACCATGCGTTCATCGCTTAAGTCCGCATAAAACGCTCCGACCTGGTCGGCTAGCAGCATGCCTTTGTAGACTATGGTGCGCGACGATAACGACGGGATATAAAAAGAGTGGCCATGATCCAGTTTCAAATCGCGGACGGCGTTTTCAACTTGTTTGCGGATCACAAACAGCTTGCGCTCAAAAGCGTCTTGATCAGAACAATCTGCTCCGCGTCCGACAAAAATTTGTCGTATAAACGGTTCAACCAGTTTTACCGATTCGCCCAGGGTTTTATTATCGACCGGTACGTCGCGCCAACCTAACAGCACGGCATTTTCACGCGCAATGATGTCGGTTAACAGCTGCTCGCAAGTGGCTCGATTGGCGGTGTCGCTAGGCAAAAATATCATGCCGACCGCATAATCTCCGGCTTCCGGGAGAGAGATGCTCAGTTTGGCGCACTCTGCACGGAAAAAAACATCGGGAATTTGAAGCAAAATGCCTGCGCCATCGCCCGCATGGATATCTGCGCCGACCGCGCCACGGTGGGTCAGGTTGGTCAGTAATTCCAAACCCTGACGTACGATTTCATGGCTTTTGTGACCCTTTATATGAACGATAAAACCCACGCCGCATGCATCATGTTCATTGCGTGGATCATATAAACCCTGTCTGGTCGGTAGCGTACTTTGACTCATTGTCACCTCTGAAAAATATTACAAAAGGGTTGCTATTCTTTAAGTTGAGAACCCTCGTTCCGCACCTGTTCTGATGCCTGCATCAAAGGTCGCAGGAGCGGCAAAATTATTTAATTATACGGATGATGGGTAATTCTGTCACGCAGTCTTTTGATGCTTACACGGGTAATCAGGCTGGATATTGTCCATGGATATGGGTTCGGCAGCAGTCTTTTGCTATGACGCGTGGGAGTTATTTTGCTTATACTTTAATATAGCGGTGTTTATTTCGCGCTGTTTTAGTACGCATATACTCCGATTTGATTCAAAAACCGTCTTTTTCGATGCTGTGCCGAATTTATTTTTGCATAGGATGCTGCTGACGTAAGGAGTCGCATCGTTCGC
>JAURVK010000050.1 GCA_030655535.1 Methylobacter sp.
AGCATTATAATTATGTGTAGTTGCGGTCGGCCCTAAGCGACATCGCTCATGGGCCGATCGACAAGGTAAATATTCAAATACACATAGTTCGGTTCTACACATAGGGGTCGCTATGTGTAGATTAACATAGCGACCCAAAGCAGCCTTACATTTCAAAAGCAACCCTGCTTCAGCATCGTCTCAAACTGTGCAATTGGTATCGGCTTGCTGAACAGGCAGCCTTGATAGTTAGCGCAGTCATGGTGTCTTCGATGTTCTTTACCAATAAACCTTCAGTCAGCTCCAACTTGAGCAACATCGGATCGATGGCATGATACTGAATGGTCGCCAGCACTTGCGCCATGAAATTGGCTTGGAAAAACTGTTTGGCACTGACATTGACCGACAGCACGAGGCCGCAGGTCAGCGGTGATTGTTGCCAGGCCTTGAGCTGGGCGCACGCTGCCTCCAGCACCCATTGTCCAATGGGCAGAATCAAACCGGTTTCTTCCGCCAGTGGAATGAATTCCGACGGAGACATCAGACCAGGCTCAGGATGTAGCCAGCGGATCAAGGCCTCCGCACCCGATGCGCGATGAGCACTATCGACCTGAAGTTGGTAATACAGCTCAAATTGCCGGCTCGCAAGAGCTTTACGACGCTCATCTTCCAGTGAAAATCGGGCCGTGATGGCCTCCTGCATCTACGGGACGAAGAAACGAAGGGCATTGCGGCCTGACGTTTTGGCCTGATACATCGCCATATCAGCATTTTTCAGCAGTTCGCCTATAGTTCGTTCGTGACCGCTGAACAAAGTTGCGCCAATACTGGGCGTACTGCTGTAATCGTGCGTAGCAAGCTTGTAGGGCTGATTGAGGATAGTGCGAATTTTGTTGCCAGCGATTTCAGCCTGTTTTGTCGCTTTAAGGGGCTGTTCGCTCAAATCCAGCAACATCACCACGAATTCATCGCCACCCAGTCGAGCCACGGTATCGCCCTCACGGACACAAGAGCTCAGGCGTTCGGCTACCTGCTGCAGTAGCAAGTCCCCCATGTCATGACCCAGGGTATCGTTAAGGATTTTGAAATTATCCAGATCGATAAACAGCAGCGCCCCTTTTCGGCCACTGCGCTGGCTAGCGGCGAGTGCCGGTTTTAATCGATCCTGAAGCAGCCGCCGATTTGGCAGCCGGGTGAGCGGATCATAGAACGCCAGGCGTTCGATTTCCTCGGCAGCCGCCTTTCTAAGGGTGATATCCGTATGGGTACCCACGTAATGGGTCACGATTCCATTGGAGCCTTTCACCGCGGCAATGGTGAGATAGTCAGGATAAATTTCGCCATTTTTGCGCCGATTCCAGATTTCACCTTCCCATGTGCCTGTATTGACGATGTTTTCCCATAGGGCGGCATAAAAGTCTTGATTCTGTCGGCCTGAATGGAATAGACGAGGATTCTTGCCAATCACTTCCTCCGCTGAGTAACCGGTCATGCCAATAAATGCTCTATTTACCCGAAGGATGTTGTTGTTAGCATCGGTGACCATCATGCCTTGCTGGGATTCAAAGACCGTGGCGGCGATGCGGAGCTGATGATCGGCTTGTTTGCGTTCGCTAATGTCGCGGGTGATGGCGAGGTGCACTACATTACCATTGGCCTCTTTCATGGGTACGGCATGGGTATTCAACCAGCGGCGCCCGCCCTTGAGACCTATTACCTCATATTCCATTTGTATGGCGTCGCCGACAAGCACGCGTTTGTGTAATTCGGTGAAGGCATTACGATATTCGGGCGCGATTACCTCTAGTATTGAACAGCCAACAACCTGCTCTTGGCTGTCTGCCTCAAGCATCTTCAGTCCGGCAGGGTTCGTCTGCACCAAACGCCCTTCGGCATCAACGATCTCGATACATTCAGGTTCGTTCTCGATGATGGCGCGCAGGCGGGATTCGCTATCGGCAAGCCGGATCTCAACCTGCTTACGCTCGGTAATATCTTCTTTAAGCGCTTCGCTCTGCTGTATCAGCATCAACTGGGTTGCCTTGAGTTCCTGCGCCATCCGGTCAAACATCTGTCGCAGCCTTTCCGCCTGATGCAACCCCTCCTCCAGCAGCTTGTTCTTCCGTTCAAGAGCCTTAATCTTTCGCTGCAATTCAAGCTGACTGTCAGCCACCATACTTATTTTCCATGTCCGCATAAATGATGTCGGTGCCGCAGCGTAAGTTGCGCAGATAATCGAGAGCGGCCGCCACATGCTGCGGTCCAATAATCGAGCCATGCTGCGTCAAGATGGCCTCAATGGCGAAATTTTCGATGCGTCTGACGAACCCCCTGGCGGCAAGATTGGAAGCCATGTAGTCCAAGTGGAACAGATTCATTTTCTGGATGTGCTCTTCGAATGAATTCACCGTCAGGGTCCAGTCCAGATCCAGCGCAGCCCAGATGTCTCCTGAAAACAGGTAGCGCGCCTGGGTGTCGTAGGTCACGAAGGCGCCGGGAAAATGAAGGAACGGGGCTTCGACGAATTTCAGGCAGGCTCCGGAAGGAAGGGCATAGACTGGGTTTTCAGTCACATCGTAATACGGGTAATCAGAGCGCCCGTAATGCGGCAGCAACACCTGGGTGCGCGGAGTGGTGAACACCCGCATGGACGGATTGACATCGAGCCAGTCCGTCATGGAGGCGGCCACATCGGGATCCTGATGGCAGAGCACCATGCCGCTGACTTTTTCAGGCGGCATGATTTGCGCGACCCGCTGCCTCACCTGGGAAAAATACTGCTTGCTGCCGGGATCAACCAGAATTGCCTCATGCTGATCCACGATCAGATAAGTATTGCAGCGGAAGGCGGTTTCGTCAGTAATCCCCAGCCAGAATATGCTGTGGCCATTCGCGGCGTAGAGGATGGTCGGAAAATCCATGTCCATATTGACGCTGGAAAGATCATTGGCTGTAATTATGTTCATATCAACTTCTCCTAATGGATGCCGATTATGTCGGCAAAATAACGGTAAAAGATGTCCCTTTGCCTAGTTCGCTTTTCGATTCATTGCGGACGTCTAACGTTGTGAAAAGTATTTAATACAAGCGTGTGCAACGCTTTTTTTACCCCGTCGTTTAGCACCATAGCTTTAATTATCATGTTCTTTTATTCCTTTGTAACTACTCAGTAGTTAGAAAAATGGAACGCAGATGACGCTGATAAATAGGATAAACGCGGATAACTCGAAAAAAATCTTATTTGATCTTAATGGTCAGCGTCGCCTACAGGGACAGATATTTGCTCCTGCATGACTCTACTACACGCCATCCATGGCGTTATGCAATATCTGCATTCGCCACATTCATGTGGATTATGTAGGTGCTTAGCGTGAGCAGGAGCGGAAGCTGCATCTGCGTTCTATTATTATATTGATGGCTGAGTAGTTACATTCCTTTTTAATTATTTCTTTGGGGCCATCTTTGACGTTGAGTTCAGCGCACAAGCCTTCAACAAGCGCCCTTAGTCCAGCGGCACTCAATGTAACTGCGTCATTGTTAAAACAGCCGATTGTCTTTCTATAAATTCGTCTGAGATTAGAGGGGACATTCCAGAAGTCTTTATGGGAAGTGTAAATTTTGTGCGTTTTGGAAATAAGAGTACCGTGCTCCCGTCTTCCCACTAATTTGATGCCCAGTCAACTGAAAATGCACCGCCATATTCATCAGAGGCCGAATAATCCAGTGATTGGATAACTTGATGCGAGTATCTCTCCTGCATTCAATGCACAAAGCTTGAATGAAATTACCTTTCGTTTTGTTGCCTTCGTATTTTTCAGTAAATTTTCCCATGTAAGTCCCTTTAAACGGCGTATCTTACCAAAATAGATCGAGGTAACCTACGAATTCAGTTACTGTCAGCTAATGGCCGATACCGGACAATAACCAACGTCTATTTCTTGTCGATAACGTAAGTTCGTCGATTTACCTTTAAAAAAATCAACAGCTTTTAGATGGGCCTGGGTTTTTACAATCATTTCAAATTTGAAAAATATAACCGCTTTTGCATTGCTCTACCTTTGGTATACGTGACGCAACTTTAGAGAAAATAATCGGTTCGTGCGAGCCGCCAAAGTATGTCTTTACATGGCTTTGCCATTGGACCATTTTTCATGTAATTGCTCATATTCGTCAATCGTTGTCACAACCACAACTTCATCGTCTTTTTTAAGTTTGGTATCCTCGTCGGTTGGCTGAAAAACGTTATCCCGATAAAGAAATATCACTCGGGAGTGTTTCGGTAAATCCAGGTCGCCGACCGATCCTTCGCAGGTTTCGTCGGCGATAAAACTGAACAACCGGACATTGCCCCGGATGATCGCAGACAGCTCCAGAATATTTCTTCCGGCAGCGATATTGGCTAAATAGCGGGCATTGTTAAGCGTAGGAATAATGGTATCGTTCAGTCCCAGTTCTATGCAAATGTGCTCGAACTCAAAATCTTCGATCCGGGTGATGACCCGTTTAATCCCCAACGAACGCGCCACCAGGCTGGCGATAATATTGGCTTCATCGCTCTTGGTCAGACAAAACAGGATGTCGATAGAGTTGGGGTCGGTCTCTTTCAGAATGGCCGGTTTACTGCCATTGCCATGCATAAACACGCAATCGATTTTTTCTATCAGCTCATCGATTACCGCTTTGTCTTTTTCGATAATAATGACTTCATGGCCTGCTTGCAGCAGCAATTCTGCGGTCGCTATCGCCAGCGAAGATGCGCCAATAAATACAATTTTCAAGATTAACTCCCCACCTTGATCCAGGTGCGCGGATAAAGAAATACCAAAAAAGCCAAAAATTCGACCCGCCCCAGCAGCATGTCGACAATCAACACGACTTTCAGTCCCGGTTCCAGTTCGGTTCGGGTAATTCCGGCCGACAAGCCGGTTGTCGAACAAGCCGAAACAACTTCAAACAAGGCATTCAGCGGATCGTAACCGGCCATCAGGAAGGGCAGCCAGGAACATAGCACGGTGCCCATGAAGATTAAGATCAGCATTAAAGCCTTTTCTATTTCGTCGTATTCCAGTTTGTCGTTACTCAAATGCCGTTCCAGGACGGCATGAGCGGGCAGCGCGGTGCGCTGAATAAAAAACTGTAACAATCGCAGTACAATCAGTAAACGCAGGATTTTTATACCGCCCGCAGTCGAGCCTATAGACCCGCCGACCAGCATCGAAAAAATCAGGCTCAGTTTGGAGCCATTATCCAAAGCGACCGCATCGACATTGGTAAATCCTGTGGTGGTTTGAGCAGACAGTCCCATAATCACGGCGTGTTTAAGTCTCAATAAGACGTTTGCGTCGCTTTCTCCAGAACAAAAAAACAGCAAGCCGATCACTAATATCGATAGCACCAACAAGGCCCGTATCTCCAGATTGAATGACAATTCCTGGATACCGTTTTGGACAAACCGGTAATAGAACGGCAAGGAAACGGCTCCCAGTACGCCGCACAACACGATCATGAACTGGATAGACCATGGCTCGATAGCCGTAAGACTTGAATCGTAAATGGAGAATCCGCCTGTCGATACGCCGCTCAATGCGTGCGTCACAGCGCTTAATGGCGGGACGCCGGCCATTGATAACAGGCTGATGGCAAACACGGTCAGTGCGCAATAGATAGCGAGCAATTTAACCGAATGCGCACGCGCATTGCCTAAAATATCCCGACTATCGCCGATGTCGCCCATTGCCAGACGCCGGGCGGCAAGACCTTTATCCAGAAATAACAAACCGACTGAAAAAACAATGATGCCCAAGCCGCCGTACCATTGCATCCAGGAACGGGCGAATAGAAATCCGGCTGAATGCCGCTGTATTTGACTCATCGTGCTCAAACCGGTCGTCGTCACCGCCGAGACTGCTTCAAAAAAAGCGTCGATGTCGCTCAAGCCTTCACCGATAAAAGGAATACAGTCCGATGCAGCAGACAGGAAAAAAGACAGTGCGGAAATCACCATCACTTCATTATTCGTGATGCCTTCAGGTGCCTGAATCCGGGATAACGGCAGACAGATGGCGCTGAGTACCGTCAAGGTAATTAACTGGTTAATCATAAACGCCCAGTCGCCGTTCAGCCAAGCGACTGAAATAGGGACTAATCTCAAGGCAATGACGACAAGGCCGATGCGAGCGAGATAACGGGTTAAGACCCGATAGCGCACCGGCTGGGCCAGTGCATGGGAAACATTGGAAAAACGCATGTCAAGCTTGCTCCCGGATAAATGATGGTCTTAATTTAGCACTATTTGGGTATTCACCTATAAGAAATGAAATCAGTAACTGATGTTACGCATTGTCCACGAAAAGCACGAAAGCCACGAAAAAATGTAAAGCACTCTATTTCTCGACTGACGGTGTAATGCCGAATTATTCATTCATATCATATCAAGGTGACTGGAACCGGCATTCATGCCGGCATGTCGATACTAGCCAAGGTTCCTTGTAATCAGGATGCATTTTCGACATGCTTCTATGTCCCCCGTTTGTTTTTCGTGGACTACGATTTTTTATAGGTACGCGCGTAACATCAGTCAGTAAGGCAGATTCGCCGATAGGGGGGCTGTTAAAAGAGTTCATTTTTAGCATAAATCCAAGAAATAACCACGAAGAACGGTGTCGCTAAATTAAGAGGCTGTTTTTGCTTGCTTGGGAACCGGCAAAAACAGTTTACAATGTCCGAGTATATTCATTACCTGTTGAACCCTGTATTACCTATGAAAATCATTAATTTCCCTATTACTAGATCAAAGATTCATCTCTTGCTGTTTTTACTATTTATTATCACTTTGGCTTCAACCGGGGCGTGGGCTAAAACCATTGCGGCGGATGCCGGACAAAAAAGCGCAACGTTTGAAATCAATAAAGACACGCTAAAGGCCAGAATCGACGCTATCAATTCCCGGGAAGGTATTGATGAGGCGACAAAATCCAAGTTGTTGTTTATTTATCAGACGGCCGAAGATAATTTAGGCAATACCGAAAAGTTTAAAGCGCAGACTGCTGAATTTAAGACGGCTATCAAACAAGCGTCCGAGCAAACTAAAAAGCTGCAAAAAGAAATCGAGCATGTGCTGCTAAAAGTATCCAAGCAAAAACCGGAGAATTTTAATCAGATACCGGTTGAGGAACTTGAGCAGCGGCTTATTATTGAGAAAGGGAAAATCAGTAATCTGGACGAGCAGTTAAAGAAATTTGAAAATGAACTGACAGTACAAAACAGCCGCCCACAGTTGATCCGCGAAGAAATGCTGGCCGCACAACAAAGTTTGGCTGCGGCACAGAAAAAGCTGGGAATTCCTGTCAATAAAGTCGATGCAAAATTGGAAGATGAAGCCAGGCAGGTGGAGCTGAAAACCTTGATTGATGCACGCACTGCCGAGTTAAAAATGCTTGATGTCGAAGCTATCAGTAATCCGGTCAGGGTCGAATTACTGAAAACCCAGTCTCGGTTACTGGATATACAAAAGACGGCGCTAACTCCAGTTGTTGCTGCAATCGAAAGCCTTACTTTCGATCTGCGTCAGCAAGAGGCGAAACAGATACAGGACGCACTCAGTCAAGCAGAAAAAGAAGTTTCCGATAAGCATGTTCTTATCCAGGAAAGTACGCGGGAAAATATTCAATACAGCCGGGATTTACAGAACATCACGGCCAAGATTGAACAATACAGCGAACAAAAAACCAGGGTAGATACACAAGCCAGTGAAATTGAAACCGACTTTAAAAGCGCCGAAAAGAAAATCAGTTTGGCGGGTTTAAGTCCGGCGTTAGGCAAAATACTGCGCGAGCAGCGGCGTAATTTACCGGTTCAGGATGCATTTGAACAGCAGTCTCAGACTATTCAGAACGAAATTGCTTTGAGCAGTCTGGCGCAGTTTAAAGTCGAAGATAAACTGAAACGGCTGATGGATATTGACGCAGATCTGAAGGACATGATGAGCCTACAGGTTGATCAAGCTTTGCCTGTCGAGCAACGCATGATGATACAGGCTGAGTTACGGGTGTTGCTGAACAATCAGAAAGAGTTGCTCAACAAGCTGTCCGTTGCCTACGGCACGTATTTGCGTGCGTTGGGCGATTTCGATTTTGCCCGGCAACAAATGATCACCCAGGCCGGTAAGTTTGCGATTTATCTGGATGAGCGTTTGTTGTGGGTGCCTAGTTCCGAGCCAATTAGCTTGGGATATATAGCTGATTTGTATCATTCCACGCAATGGCTGTTGTCGCCGTTTAACTGGATGGCGGTGATTAAAGATTCGGTTAAGTTGGCTTTTCAGCATCTATTTTTGATCTTTGTTGCGGTCGTGTTTTTTGTTGGTTTGCTGTTGTCTAAAAATTGGGCGAAGTTACAATTAGCGGCTATATCCGGCAAGGTTGAAAAAATTTATACCGATAATTTTTATTACACCTTAAAAGCCTTGATTTATAACTTAATACTGGTATTGCCGCTGCCGTTACTTTTTAACTATGTAGGCTGGTTTTTAAGTAGAGATGTTCAAGTTGACGATTTCACTAAATCCGTCGGTGACGGATTGCAGGGCGGGGCATTGACGATGTTTTTTCTGCAATTTTTCTATCGCCTGTTTACAGTCGATGGCATAGCGCGCAAACATTTTCAATGGCAAGAAACATCAGTTAGTTTTTTGCGCATGCAGATCGGCTGGATCCGTTTTATTGCAGTACCGGGGATGTTTATTATCAGCAGCACCAGTGCATCAAAATTTTCGGTACACAGCGACAGTATCGGCCGTCTGGCGCTGGTTATTATCATGATTGCCATGGCGATTTTTGCGGGGCGGGTATTAAAACCTTCGACCGGCTTATTGCAAGGTTATATCAATAATAATCCTGGAGGGTGGATAGCTAGGCTGTGCTATGCGTGGTATTTCGCAGTCATCAGCATACCGTTGGTTATCATCGGTTTTGCGGTCGCCGGCTATTATTTAAGTGCATTGGAGTTGCAACAAAAATTCATTATCACCCTACGGCTGATTTTCCTGACTATTATCATTCATGCGATGGTGATTCGCTGGTTAACGCTGGTTAACAGGCAATTGGCTATTGCTAATGCCAGACAGAAACGTAAGACTGTGGCGATTGCCGAGAAGCATCTGGCTGGATCGGAAGATCCGGTGTTGCCGGTTGACGAACAACAAATCGATATTCCTAAAATAAACGCCCAAACCATAAAGCTGTTGAATGTTTTTATCGGTTTTACGCTGGTGATCGGTTTTTGGCTGATCTGGAGAAATATCCTGCCGGCCTTTTCATTTTTGGAACAAATTGTGCTCTGGCAGCATCTGGTTAATATCGATAATCAGGAGAGTTATCAGCCGGTAACCCTGATCAATCTGTTGCTGGCCGGTTTGTATGCTTTTATTGTCGTGGTCTCGATACGAAATTTTCCCGGCGTGATGGAATTATTGGTGTTCAGACGCTTGTCGATAGAGACAGGCGGTCGTTATGCGGTTAATCAGCTGGCTAAATATGTGTTGTTTTCTATAGGCTTTATTTGCGTGGCAAACGAGCTGGGCGGCAGCTGGTCCCAAGTGCAGTGGTTGGTTGCAGCACTCAGTGTCGGCTTGGGTTTCGGCTTGCAGGAAATTTTCGCCAATATGGTATCGGGTATTATTCTGCTGTTCGAACGCCCGATACGGGTCGGCGATACCGTTACCATCGGCGATGTCAGCGGTAAAGTCAGTCGTATTCAAATGCGGGCAACAACATTAATCGACTGGGATCAAAAAGAACTGATTGTGCCGAATAAAACCTTTATCACCAGCCAGCTGGTAAACTGGACATTGAGCGATGCCACCACCCGCTTGGTGATTCCGGTCGGTATTGCCTACGGTTCCAATGTCGAGCTGGCGCATAAGGTCATGATCGATACGATAAAAGCGATGCCGCTGGTGCTGGACGACCCAGAACCGAGTGTATTATTCGTCGGTTTTGGCGATAGCTCGTTGGATTTTTCTATCCGTGTTTTTGTCGGTGAATTGGCAAACCGACTACCGACCACGCATGACTTACACTTTCGCCTTGAAAAGGCCTTCCGCGAGCATAAAATAAAAATCCCATTTCCGCAACGGGACATTCATGTTCGTTCTGTCGTGCGTGAAAACGGTGAGATGAATCATGATGTGCAGCAAATTATCGGCGGATAGCCAAGCATTAAATTCCCGGCATGCAATGCTTATTAACCCTCTTGGAAACCGGTATTCAAAAGCATTTCTTAGTTGAATCGGTGTTGTTCGCCAGACGTAAACGAGTTCATTGGTGCGCATTCTGGTTGTTGAGGATGAAAAGAAAACGACTGCCTATTTTCAAAAAGGCTTGGCCGAGCAAGGCTTTGTCGTCGATGTTGGATTGTAAATATGAAGATGGCTCCCTATTATTCGCTTTTTTCGTCAATCTGAGGGAAGCGTGATGAAGCCTGACATATACGGGATTGGTTACAAAATAACTATTTCTCTGTAATCCGACCGGGTTTAAAGAACAGCGCAGATATTCATCCTTTGATGTTGGCAAGCCAGCAAGGTCATAGTGATGTGATCCGCTTTTTGATCGATCGGAATCTATTAAGTGCAAAGAAAGCAAGTAGAAATGCTGTTGCTAAAAATAGGGGGGGGCGCAATAATTAACGCGATCTGGATGCTGTAACTTAGGAGTGGCCGTTCAAATAAAACGAATTTCTCGTCTGAAGAGTTTTTTTAAGCTCATCAGTATTTAGCCTTGGCTTGCTATATTTACAAAAGCCATAAGTGGGTGACTAAATATGAGCTTGGCCCAAAAGTCGATAGACTTTCGGGCCAAGTATATGAGTTTGTTACGCTGGGGTTACATTCTCGGCTTGAGGACCTTTTTGGCCTTGAGTTACTTCCATAGTAACTTTTTGGCCTTCTCTTAAGGTCTTGCGGCCTGCGCCGTTAATTGCACTGTGATGAACAAAAACATCTTTGCCACCTTCTTGCTCAATAAATCCAAAACCTTTTTCATCATTGAACCACTTAACGGTACCTACAACTTGCTCTGACATATCACACTCTTACTTAAAAAATTGCCAATTTTTGTTGGCTTACAAATCCCAGCTTCATAAATAAAGCCGGCTCAAACTCTAACTGGGGCAGATAATAGCACTAAATATATAAGCAGGGCAAAATATTTTAACTAGGCTCAAAGATAATTCTATCAGGGTTATAATGCCGGTATTAAAAAAGCTTTAAGGGGTGTTTGTTTACCTTAATTCGGGTTATGGTTGGGGTATAAGTTGTTGGTAATTACCTCGATAATATAAAAGAGGTTCTCCTTCGCGGCACACGCAGTCTTGTACTTCGCCGATTATAATCCAGTGAGTGCCCGCGTGAACTTCTTCTATGACTTTGCATTCCAGAGACATGAGGCTGTTATCCAGAATGGGTACGCCGGTAATGCCCGCTGTCCATGGCGTGTTTTCAAACCGTTGCTGTTGGCTGCTGCCCCCGGCAAATTGATTGGAAACGTCTTGTTGAGTTGAACTTAAAATATTGACAGAAAAATGCTGGCTTTGTTTAATTCCCGTGCCGGTATCGGCAGATTCATTTAGGCAAACCAATATTTGAGGTGGATTAATTGAAACGCTTGAAAAGGCGGTTACTGTCATGCCCTGAATGCCGAACTTTTCAGAATGTGTCGTAACAACGGTGACGCCGCTGGCCCATAGTTGCATCGCTTTTTTAAAATCATCAACATCAACAGTCATTAATTCCCCCGGTTATTTGTTATAAAGATGCCGCCTTCTTTTTGATTTAAAAGAGATAAGAAGCGGGCGTTTTTTAAGGTTGTACCGGCTTTATGATACAGCACCGGCGCATACATGTTAAATAATCGGGGGATTGGTTGTTCTATATTTTTAGGGAAGAAATTGGATTTATTGTTCTGAGAATTTGATTAAAATATTGACGCGCCGGTTTTTTTCTCTGCCTTCCGGTGTTGAATTATCGGCAATGGGCATGGTGTCTGCGTAAGTGATGGCTCGCAAACGGCTGCTGTCTAATTGTTGCGAGACCAGGAAGTGTAAAACACTGGTGGCTCTGGAAGAACCCAGTTCCCAGTTTGAAGGGAATTTGGCGGTTTTAATGGGGATGTTGTCTGTGTGCCCTTCAATCAGGATCAGGCCAACCGATTGTTTTAATAAAGGAGTCAGGCGCTTTATTAAGGCTTCGCCTGGAACGGTTAGATCTGCCTCTGAAGATTTAAACAATACTTTGTCTTGAATCTCAAGCTGCGCATAGCCATGAGTCACTTTTATGTTGACGGTTTTATTAAGACCAAATTCATTAATGGCTTTTGTTAACTGTTGCTGCAATTTGTTTTCGTCTGTTGGCTTGACGGTTGCCTGTTGGGTGTTAATCGGCTGGGGAATGGGCTTTGTTACGACTTCATCGGCGCTTTTAATTTCCGGCGTATTGACAGGAGCGGGAGCAATGCTGTTGTTTTCTTTGGGTTCGGTTTTTATCTCGACGTTATTTTCGATGGGTACGAGGGCTTGAACGGGTTTGTTTTCCGCAACAACGGGGGGAGGGCAGGTTACGATAGCCGGTACAACAACCGGGGGACATATTACCGCAGGTATTTTATTAGGCTTAATTGCTCGCGGTTGATTGGCGGCTGCTTGTTGCTGTTCCGTGTTTAAGTCGCTTAATGTAATCAGCGTGATAACCAGCATGACGATCAGCACAAATACATCCAGATAGGTTAATAGCCAATTTTGTGAGTTGTGCGTGCCCGGTTGGCTAAGCAGATCCTCTAGGGACAGGGAGGACTGTAATTTCGACAATGAATATTTGCTCATTTTGCAGGACTTAGTCGGTTTGTGAGAGTCATGTAGGCTGGGGTTGGTTCCTTTGAGCTTCTTTAGTCTTTTAATTCATCGTCATAGTGCTTGATGAATGATTTGAGCGTTTCTCGGACAAATGAGGGACTGCGACGAGCTGCTATCAGCGTAATGCCTTCCATGATCATGCTCATAATCATAATGCGCTGTTCAGTGCGCCGTTCGAGTTTTATGGCAATAGGATTGAAGATAAGATTGGCCATGATGAGGCCGTAAAAGGTGGTAATCAGCGCAATGCCCATGTTGTAGCTTATGCCTGCTATATCTTTAAGTTCAATGATTTGCAGCATATTTATCATGCCTACCAGAGTGCCTAGCATGCCAAACGCGGGAGAATAAGCGGCTAGACTGTAAAATATATTAGCTTCGGCTTTTTCTTTGGCTCTCAGGCGGGCAATGCGCCATTTAAGTAACGACAAGATGTCTTCTACCGGGGTGTTGTCTACGATAAGCTGGAAGCCGGTTTTTAAATAGGGATTGTTGATGCCGTCGATGATGTTTTCTATTGCAGGCGTGTCTTTGTTAAACCACATTTGAGCAACGGCGGCAATTTCGTTAGCTTCTCTTTGGGGATTTAGGTCTTCATAAAAGAAAATAAGTTTTGCCGATTTCAATCCATGTCTAATGTCTCTTAAAGGATAGCTTAAAAAGATAGCGGCAATCGTGCCGCCTATGACAATCACAAGTCCGGTCAAGTTGATAAAAGAAAGCGGATCATTTGCAGCAATTATAATAATAAACAGGATGAGAATAATGCTTAGAAAAATACCTGCGGCTGTTGACGGGTTAACTTTTTTCGGAAATGTTTTTATTGATGATTTGTCGAATTTCATTTTGTAATAATATCAAGACATGTTGGTTGTGTAGATGTTGATGGCTTAACGCATTGCAAAATCATATTACATCAATGAAGGTAAATCTACTTATGTATAAAGATGGACATGTAATGTATTATTGATGCTTTTTGAATGCATGTGGCTAGCTGTTTTATAGTTAGTTGAAAAAGAGTAACGACTGGGACTAGTGCTCAGCGATTCCGTATGAATGTAACAATGCGCCGCCAGCTGCGGTTGCAGAACTCTGACCACAGTTCCCCTACCGGCCATTCTATAGCCACCTGGAGACACTTCAATTTCTTGGGCGAATATGATTTTTCAGACGAGAAACTACAGGATTCTGTGGAAATTCACCCCCCCAAAAACACAGCCTAATCTAAGGTAAAGTTTGGAAAGAATAAAATTAGCTTAAAATAGGGCTGCAAAAGGGTTTGCAATAAATCCTACGGTGCGTTAAGTACCTTTATGCAGAATAACCCAAATTTCTATGGAAGAAATTTTGAGCCTTTTATTGATTAACACCCATATATAAAGTATAAGCTACGATTACAAGTGAACCACAATAAACCGGAGTAGCAATGATGGCAACTGAAGCATTTACTATTAGAGCTGAAACAAACATCGTGCATAAGCTAGACGACCTAGCTGGATCATTAGATAGATCCCGTAATTATTTAGTCAATCAAGCCATCAAGGAATATCTGGAAACTCACGCTTGGCAGGTGGAGAAAATAACCCAAGGCATAGCAGCCGCTGACCGTGACGAATTGATTGCGCATGATGATGTTATGCGTGAAATGGAAGACCTGATTGAGCGCAAAGCGAAAGTTCACGCGTGAAGATTGTTTGGACCGAACCCTCCCGGCAGGATTTACGCGACATCTTCGAATTCATTGCCGAAGATAACGCCAAAGCAGCTCGTTCGTTGTTGGCTGAGATCAAGGAGCGCGTCTGTGTGTTGGTAAATGAGCCGCAATTAGGCCGTGTCGGTAGGGTCGAGGGAACACGCGAGCTAGTTTTGACTGGAACCCACTACATCCTTCCTTACCGGGTGAAAGATCAACAAATACAGATTTTGTCTGTTTTTCATGCGTCACGACAATGGCCTAAAAGTTTTTAATCTGTTAGGGATTAGCTAATAAAAGCATGGAAATAATCGACAACATCAATCACCTATTAGGTGAGAATCTTAAACGGACCATCAAGTCGAATGCCAAGCTTAAAATTGCCGCATCCAGTTTTTCGATATACGCATTTGCTGCATTAAAGCGTGAGCTTGAACGAGTTGAATCTCTAGAGTTCATTTTCACTTCGCCGACTTTCGTGCCCAATGAGGTCACGGACAAAATCAAAAAAGAACGCCGCGAGTTTCATATTCCTAAAGCCGAACGGGAACGTAACTTTTACGGCAGTGATTTCGAAATCCAGCTCAAGAATAAACTGACGCAACGGGCTATCGCCAAAGAATGCGCAGACTGGATGCGCCCAAAGCCATTTTCCGCTCTAATCGTGGTAAAGCGTCAATGCAGCAATTTGCCTGTGTACAAGGCAAGGAGTCCGATGCGGTTTACCTGCCGTTGCATGGATTTACTGCGGTCGGTCTTGGCTACCAGCAGGGTGACGCGGTATCGAATCTGGTCCATAAAATGGACGAGCCGACCATCACTCCAACTTACTTGAATCTCTTCGATCAAATCTGGAATGATACCGAGAAGTTGGAAGACGTGACCGCCCGCCTTTGTGATCATATCGCCTCGGTTTATCAGGAAAACTCGCCAGAGCGTATCTATTTTCTGATGCTCTACAACATATTTAATGAGTTCCTTGAAGACCTGAACGAAGACGTGCTGCCCAATGATCGCACCGGTTATCAGGACAGCCTGATTTGGCAAAAGCTCTTTAATTTCCAGAGAGACGCGGCTACCGGCATCATCAACAAATTGGAAACCTATAGCGGCTGTATTCTTGCTGACAGTGTGGGTTTGGGGAAAACTTTTACCGCTCTTGCGGTTGTTAAATATTACGAGCTGCGCAATCGATCTGTTTTAGTGCTTTGCCCCAAAAAACTGGCGGACAACTGGTTGAACTATAACCGCAATCTAAAAACCAATATTTTTGCCAAAGACCGCTTCAATTACGACGTGCTTTGCCACACCGACCTGCAAAGAACCAGCGGCGAATCTTTTGGCACACCGCTGAATCGCATCAACTGGGGTAATTACGATTTGGTTGTCATCGACGAGTCGCATAACTTCCGCAACAACGACGCCTTCAAAGACCGGGAAACGCGCTATCAAAAGTTGATGAATGCCGTTATCAAGGAAGGCGTTAAAACCAAAGTGCTGATGCTCTCGGCCACGCCAGTCAACAACCGCTTTAATGACCTGCGCAATCAGCTTGCGCTTGCCTACGAAGGAGATTCAGAAAACCTGAGCAAAAAGCTAAAAACTAATAAAAACATCGATGAGATCTTCCGCAAAGCCCAAGCGAGCTTCAATTCATGGTCTAACTTGCCGCCTGAAGAGCGCACGGCCAAAGCTATTTTAGGCGCCTTGGACTTTGATTTCTTCGAGCTGCTGGATAGCGTCACCATTGCCAGGTCGCGCAAACATATCGAAACCTTTTACGACACCCAAGAAATCGGCAAATTTCCCGAGCGCCGTAAACCGCTTTCATTTCATTGTCCGCTGACAAGCAGAACGGACATACTGGGGTTTAATGAAATTTTTGCACAACTGTCTTTGTTGCAATTGGCCGTCTATGCGCCTATCAGCTACATCCTGCCCAGTCGGCTGGCTAAATATGAAGAGCAATATGACACTCAGGTAAGCGGAGGCAAAGGCAAACTTAAACAGGCGGATCGCGGAAAAAGCCTACAGGCGTTAATGACAATCAACCTTCTCAATCGTCTTGAAAGTTCCATCCAGGCTTTCCGGCCGACCCTGCAAAAACTCAAAGACAAACATCTCGGCACGCTCTTAAAGATCAGTGATTATAAGAAAAACGGCAAGGATATTCGCTTTGCCGACCTTGCTGCCGCCTACGAAAATGCCGAACCCGACGAAGACGATTTCCCCGAGCCGGACGATGTCAAGATCGGCGGCAAGATACAAATTAGCTTATCCGACATGGATTTGCCCTCATGGGAACACGCCCTTCAGGCCGATCTTTTTGTCATTGACGCTCTTTTAGCGGAAATGACAAAAATCAAACCCGCTGAAGATGCCAAACTTCAGCATCTAAAAGCCCAAATCGACAACAAGCTGGCTGCGCCCATCAATCCGGGCAACAAGAAGATTCTGATTTTCACTGCGTTTGCCGATACCGCCAATTATCTGTATGAGCATATTGCCGACAGTCTGCTGCAAAGTCATCAGTTGCACACCGGCAAAGTTACCGGCAGTGATAGCCCAAAATCCACGCTCAAACAACGTTATGATTTCCAATCGCTGCTGACGCTGTTTTCCCCACGGTCAAAAGAAAAAGCCGCTATTTTTCCGAATGAGCCGGGTGAGATTGATATTCTTATCGGCACGGATTGCATCTCCGAAGGCCAAAACCTCCAGGATTGCGACTACCTGATCAATTACGATATTCACTGGAATCCCGTGCGCATTATTCAGCGTTTCGGGCGTATTGACCGTATTGGCTCGCAGAATGCCAGCATTCAACTGGTCAATTATTGGCCGGATATTACCCTCGACGAATACATCAACCTCAAAGAGCGTGTCGAAAACCGTATGGTGATTGCCGATGTCACCGCGACCGGAGATGACAACGTGCTAAGCGCTCAATCAAATGATGTGTCTTATCGTAGAGAGCAACTAAGGCGCTTGCAGGAAGAAGTTATTGAAATGGAAGATCTCAAAACCGGCGTCTCCATTACTGACCTTGGCCTCAATGATTTTCGTATGGATTTGCTCAACTATGTAAAAGCCAATGGCGACATGGATGGCGTACCCAGTGGCATGCATGCCGTGGTGCCCGCCGCTCCAGAGCGGGGCTTATTGCCGGGTGTTATTTTCACCTTGCGTAATCGTAACCAAGGCGTCAACGTCAACCAACAAAACCGCCTGCATCCGTATTATCTGGTTTATATCAGTCAGAATGGCGATGTCATTACCAACCATACTGAAGTCAAACGTTTGCTCGACTTAGTGCGCAGTGCTTGCAAAGGCCAAAATCAGCCTATCCCTGATGTCTGCCAGCTTTTTAATCAGAACACCGCAGACGGTCGCAACATGCTGGTCTATTCCGATTTACTCGGCAAGGCCATTCGTTCGATGATCGATGTGCAAGAAGATAAAGACCTCGACAGCCTGTTTAGCGGCGGTCGTACCACGGCGCTGGTTAACACCATTGCCGGACTGGATGACTTTGAGCTTATCGCTTTTCTTGTAATTCAGTCCGATAGGCAGGATAAATGAGCCACGCGCTGTTTCACTTTCCAAAACAAGCCGCTTTTGAGCGTGTATTACCAAAAAGTAAAATCTATGAGCATTCTAGCCGTGCGTGAGCAATTTATTGCTCAGGTAGACAAAATTATTTGGCAATACAAATTAGCGCCTGAAACGGTGAATCTACCTGCTCGTCCCGATGTGCCGGAAATTCAGGTTTTTACCATTGCGCTAAAAACACCGGAACTTAGCGATGAAGTTTTACGCTGTATCGACCAGGTCATTCCATTTCCGATTTTTTACCAACTTACTTTTGAAGGACGTATTAAAACAAAAGCTGCCTACAAACGACCCAACGAGGCTGACGCCAGCAAATGGGTTATTGATGGCTATTTTGAAACCGACTGGCAAGCTGACGATACCGAACGCACAGAACTCCCAGTTGCCCTTGACATGGCCGGATTGTATGAACACCTGTTAAGACGGCTGTTACCGCTGCCGCCCCGCACAGGTGAAACTCTTAAAGCCCAAATCGAACGCCTTGGACAAATACGCAGCAAACAACACGAATACCGTAAAATGGAAGCTCGACTTCAGAAAGAACTGCAATTTAACCGCAAAGTGGAACTCAATAGCCAATTGCGCCAACTGAAGCATGAATTGGCACAGCTTATATAAGCCAAGCTACACAAGGAATCCAGATGAATCAATTACCCACAATACCGCCACCACTGCCGATCACCCAGCTCGATTGGCAAAAGCTCATGCCTATGATCAGCCGTGCCAATGCCGCTTTAGGTCGTTATGACGGGCTATTACGCTCCTTGCCGAATGCAGCGGTTTTGTTATCGCCCATCACCACCAACGAAGCGGTGTTATCGTCACGGATAGAAGGCACCCAAGCCACGCTGGAAGAAGTCATCCAACAAGATGCGGGTATTGCAACGCCGCCGGAACGCTATGCAGACCTTGAAGAAGTGCGTAACTATCGCGATGCCTTATTTTTAGCCGAACAAGCCCTTGAGCACCGCCGCTTATCGCTATCGCTCATTAAAGAAATTCATCAGCGGCTTATGCAAGGCGTGCGTGGGGAAAATAAAACACCGGGGCAATTCAGGATTGATCAAAACTGGATAGGTCGCCCTGGTTGCACGATGGAAAATGCGCGTTTTATACCGCCCAACCCTATGGTTTTGCCGCAAGCGTTAGAGGCATGGGAGCGATATTTCTCAGATACCGAAGAAGACCCGGTATTACAGATTGCCGTGGTTCATGCCCAATTTGAAATACTGCACCCGTTTAAGGATGGCAACGGACGTATCGGGCGCATGTTGATCCCACTATTGCTATTTCAGCGCGATCTGCTATCGCGTCCGATGTTTTATTTATCCGAATACCTGGAAGCGCATCGTGAAAGGTATTACGATCAACTGCTGTTAATTACAGAAACCGGTGATTGGCAAGGCTGGATAGAGTTTTTTACCCAAGCCGTGATTACCCAGGCAGACGCCAACCTTGAAAAAGCACAGCAGATTCTGGCGCTTTATAATCAACTAAAGCCGCAATTCATTGATGCAACGCATTCGCAATATGCTGTACCGGCATTGGATGCCTTTTTTAGAAAGCCCATTATTAATTCGACCGATTTTGCAAGTTTATCGGGTATCGAAACCCGTCCGACATCCAATGACATATTAAAAAAATTAGTCGAGCGCGACCTGATCCAACTATTCCGCGCCGGTTCGGGCAGTAGTCCCGCCATTTACATGTTAAGTCAATTACTTAACATCGCCGAAGGCCGTCAAGTGTTCTAGTTCACTTTGTGTAAGGTCTACTTAACACAAAGTAGTTTGTGTAAAGTAGACCTAATACTAAGAGCAATGAGTAAAAAGTGGAAAAATAACTGTTATGGAACACCCTGAACAAGATATGAAACTCAAACTGCACAGCCTCGATTTTACGCAAGCCAATATCGCCAAGCTGGCCGAACTGTTCCCCAACTGCGTGACTGAGACCCGCGAGGCGGATGGAACCTTGAAAAAAGCCATCGACTTCGACCAACTGCGTCAAGAGCTGTCTACGTCCGTTGTTGACGGGCCGAAAGAGCGTTATCAGCTTAATTGGCCGGGCAAGCGCGAAGCCTTATTAACCGCCAACGCACCGATTGCGAAAACCTTGCGTCCATGTCGTGAAGAAAGCGTGGATTTTGACGCTACGCAAAACCTGTTTATCGAAGGCGATAACCTGGATGCGCTCAAATTGTTGCAGGAAACTTATCTGGGTAAGGTCAAGATGATTTATATCGACTCGCCGTACAACACCGGTAATGATTTTATATATGAGGATGATTTTGCCGAAGATAGCGAAATCTATTTGCAGCGATCTAATCAAAAAGACGAAGCGGGAAATCGTTTAGTCGCAAACAATGAATCGAATGGGCGCTTTCATTCAGACTGGTTAAGTATGATTTACTCACGCCTGAAACTGGCACGGATACTGTTGCGAGATGATGGAGTTATTTTTATTTCAATTGATGATGGTGAAGTTTCGAATCTTAGAAAGCTTTGTGATGAGATTTTTGGGGAGGATAATTTTGCTGCACAGATTATCTGGAAAAAACGAAGCACTCCACCAAATGATAAAGTGATTGCCGCTCAACATGACTACATTCTCGTGTACACAAAAAGTTCTATCAACGGATTGAACTTGCGGAAAAGATCAGATGTACAAGTTGCCCGATACAAGAATCCAGACAGTCATTCTAAGGGTCCTTGGACCGCAGGCGATTTAATGGCTAACGTTAAAGGAGGTCGTTATGCGTCATCCCTCTATTTTCCAATAGTTAACCCTCGAACAGGTCAAGAGCATTACCCATCTTCTAATGGAAATTGGAGATTCAATGATGCTCGAATATAAAGAATTGATAGCTAATGATGAAATATATTTTGGTGAAAATGACGAAGGTCGACCTAAGCTAAAACGATTTTTATCTCAAGTTAAGGAAGGCATTACATGGACTACTCTATGGGATTTTGTACCGCTTAATACTGCGGCTTCTAGCGAGATGGCACAAATATTTGGCAACCTTACTACATTTGAAAATCCAAAACCTGTTGGTTTAATAAGTCATATTTTAGAAGTGGGTGGTTCAAATGATGCGGTTATCCTTGACTTCTTCTCAGGCTCCGCCACCACTGCCCACGCCGTCATGCAGCTTAATGCTGAAGACGGTGGTAAGCGCAAATTCATCATGGTGCAACTGCCTGAAAGCTGCGGCGAAAAAAGTGAAGCCTACAAAGCTGGCTACAAAACTATCGCCGAGATCGGCAAAGAACGCATTCGCCGCGCAGGTAAAAAGATCAAAGCAGAAAACGCCGATAAAGAAGGCATAGACCAATTGGACATTGGTTTCCGGGTACTGAAAATCGACAGCTCCAACATGAAGGATGTTTACTACACACCTGATGCTGTGCAACAACGCAACCTTTTTGACCAGATCGACAATATCCGCGAAGACCGCACCCCTGAAGATTTGCTATTTCATGTGCTGCTGGATTGGGGCGTCGATTTAACGCTGCCTATCACTCAGGAAACTATCGCAGGTAAAATCGTGCTGTTTGTTGATGACAACGCGCTGGCCGCTTGTTTCGATGCCGACATTAACGAGGCTTTTGTTAAAGAACTAGCTGCCCGTCATCCGCTGCGGGTGGTATTCCGCGATGCCGGTTTTGTCAGCGATAGCGTGAAGATCAACATCGAGCAAATCTTCAAGCTCATTTCGCCCAGCACTGAAATTAAAACACTTTAGAGCAATGATAGAAAAGCATGCTGTAAGTTGTACCGCGTACTTTATCCCTTGTGAGTGGATATTATGAACAAAGACCTGACAAATTCTTCTATTGATCGACAAAACATTCTGAATAATCCCTATGCCCTTGCTGAAATTGAGAAGGCTGCTGGGATTCAGGGTATTCCCTTCGAGGGCAAGACTGTTCTGCTTAAGGAGCAGGTGGCTGCTTTTTTTGAGGTCACGATTAGAACCATTGAAAATTACCTGGAACAACATGCTTCTGAACTGGCAAAAAATGGTTATGTAGTATTGAAGGGTAAGCGACTGAAATCATTAAAGGAAGCGATCCAAGCTATGGATGTTCCCGAAACTGATTTCGGGAACATCGCGAAGACCCCTCAATTGGGGGTTTTTGACTTCCGTGCTTTTCTTAACCTAGCTATGCTGGTTTCAGAAAGTGATCGGGCAAAGTTATTGCGTCAGGCGATTCTGGATATTGTCATCGACACTATTAACCAGCGTACCGGCGGCGGCACTAAGTATATTAACCAGCGTGATGAAGACTTTCTGCACTCTGCTTTCAGCGAAGAAAACTATCGTAAAGAGTTTACCGATGCCTTGAAAGATTGCGTTGAAATGGGCAATTTTAAATATGCCGTGTACACCAACAAAATTTACGTCAGCATTTTCCGTGAGGATGCAAAGGAGTACCGGAAAATACTAAAACTTGAAGACAAGGATCATGTTCGTCCCACTCTTTATTCGGAAGTGTTGGATCTGATTGCCTCTTACGAATGCGGATTCGCTGATCTTCTCCAGCAGGAAGCTAAAACAAAAGGCCGCAAGCTCAAACCATCGGAAGTCGATATTTTATTTAAAAGCTTTGAGTCTCAGAGCCACTGGAAACCGCTCATTGAAAAAGCAAGAATGAAAATGGCCAGCCGCGATCTTGCGTTTAGAGATGCTTTGCATCACCAGTTAAAAGAATATGTTACCCCGCTACAACGGGATGAGTTTGAACGGTTTATTGGTGAACGAAGCCAAGAATTGGCTGAACGTTTGGTAGAGGCCAAGGATGTCATGAAGCGTCTTAAGGATCGTGACTAATGGCAGTCATTTATCTGACCATTGAACAGGCAGTTGATACTCACCAGAAAACGGTAGAAGTAAGTGGCGGCGGCACGCTTGAGCATCTCGATTTAGGTAAACTGGAAAGCGCGTTGGAACATATCCAGAACGATGTTTACTACCCGACTTTTGAAGACAAACTTACCCACCTGTTTTTTAGCGCCAATAAATTCCACTGTTTTGCCGACGGCAATAAACGCATAGCTATTACGTTATGCGCGGAAATGCTGCTTTTTAATGGTTATCTGTATTGTGTCAGTCGGTTTTTACATGAGATGGAAAACATCAGTTATCACGTCGCTGCTGGAAGCATTGATAAGGATTTATTGCACGAGATCATAACGGCCTTTCTTGCCGAAGAAATGGGTGATGAGGGATTAAAACTGAAAATTGTTAACGCCATGTCTGGGAACGATAATGAAGCTTAAGTTTAAGAAACAGGCCTACCAAACCAACGCCGTTGAAGCCGTGGCGAATTGCTTTGCCGGACAGCCCCCAATTAATGGAGTTAAATACCGCGTCGATCCTGGTCGCTCGAAAACAGGCGAACAGCAAACCAGCTTGGATGATTCTGGCTTTAGAAATAATGATGTTGTTCTTACATCAGCGCAATTATTGGAAAATATTCATGCCGTTCAACGCCACCAAAATCTACCGCTTTCTACGGCTCAGGTTAACGATAAAAAAACCGGTTGCCCTATCAATCTTGATATTGAGGTGGAGACCGCACCGGCAAGACTTATTGCTATATCAAAACGGTGTTTGAGCTGAACAAACGTTATGGCTGGAGCAAGTTTATCGTGGTCGTGCCCAGTATTGCGATACGCGAAGGCGTGTATAAATCGCTGGAAATCACCGCCGAACACTTTTTGGAAGACTACGGTAAAAAGATACGGTTTTTTATTTATAACTCCAAGCAATTGCATAACTTGGAAAGCTTTTCCTCCGATGCGGGGATCAATGTGATGGTGATCAACGTGCAGGCTTTCAATGCCACCGGTAAGGATGCCCGCCGTATCAATGAAGAGCTGGATGAGTTTCAATCCCGCCGCCCGATTGATGTCATCAAGAGCAATCGCCCCATTTTGATGCTCGATGAACCCCAAAAGATGGAAGGGGCGAAAACGCTTGAATCCTTTAAGGGCTTCAATCCCCTGATGATTTTGCGTTACTCAGCCACGCACAAAACCGAACACAATAAAATTCATCGCCTTGACGCGCTGGACGCTTACAATCAGAAGTTGGTGAAAGAAATATCCGCGCGCGGTATTTCAGTTAAAGGGCTTTCGGGCACCAACGCCTATTTGTATCTGGGCGGGGTTGAAATATCAACCAGTAAACCGCCTGTTGTCGGTGTGGAGCTGGAAATAAAACAAAAATCCGGCATTAAACGGGTACTGCGCAAATTAGGCAAAGGCGACAATTTGTTCGTGTTATCCGGTGGACTGGATCAGTATAAAGACTTTGTGGTATCAGATATTAATGCCCATACCAATACCTTGAGCTTTACCAATGGGGTAGAACTTAGGGTCGGGGGTTCGCCAGCAGTCGCCTTGATTTATTTGGCGGAAGTCATTCGTCAAAGGCGGTCGGGGTTTTCTGTGCCAAAGCTTCCTTTAAGTTAAGGGGGTCTGAATAATTACGATGGATGTTAACATGCCGGTGTTGAAGGTAAGCGTTACTTGTGTTCTGAAGTTGCCAATAATCTTGCTTTTCAGGGTTTTCCTGGAAGTAACGAATCGCCGTTCTCAATACTTTCTCCGCGAGAAGCGGAAGTGGTGACGTTAATTCTTCAGGGACAAGCGATCAAAGAAATGTCGGCAATACTGAAATTGAGTGACAAGACGGTAAATACTTATCGCTATCGTCTTTACGGTAAGTTGCATGTAAAAAATGATGTCGAATTGATTCGCCTGGCGATTAAGTTCGGCTATATTCCGATGGTGTTTTGATTTAGTGATTCAGGTTTACGCGTTAACTTGCG
This sequence comes from Methylobacter sp., assembly GCA_030655535.1. Taxonomy (GTDB): domain Bacteria; phylum Pseudomonadota; class Gammaproteobacteria; order Methylococcales; family Methylomonadaceae; genus Methylobacter_A. The sequence continues at coordinate 25,033 of JAURVK010000050.1, forward strand.
GAAACCTGATTGTTATTCTAGTTTACGAGAGTATTAAATTGCATTTCTCTGGCTTTGTTGAACGCATATCTGAAGTCTATAAATAAAGGCTGTTCGGCCCCCAGCATCGCTTTTAATAATTCATGCTGCAGTTGAAACTTAACATTGCCAATCGCTAAAGAACCAATACCTACTGCGCCTTGCGCATTTATTGCGTGGATCAGCGGTGCGCCGGAATCATTGTTGTTGATGCCCTCTATTCCGGAAGGCGGAACAGCATTAACATCGGCAGCGACTTTCAGTTGGGTCGCCTTTTTAAGAATGTCGGCATTTAAAACCTGGATGCCCGCTTTGGCGGTACAAAAGATAATATCGGTATTGCTCGCCAATTGGACTTTATCGGCTTCGGATTTGGCCAAGGCTCCTTTGAGCGTACAGTTAAAGCGGCGGTTGTAGGCTTTAGCAACATCCACGGCCGTCTCAATTGACAAATGGTCGGTTAATGTCACATCGGCACCGGCTAATGAGGCAATAATACCCGTAGCGATACCTACCGGACCTGTTCCGCCAAAAATCACCACCGAGCATCCTTTCAGTTCCTTGTTGTGTTTTGCTTTGAGTTCTTTTTCCGCGCAAGTCACTAATGCCGCAGCGGTGGTGAAAGCGCCGCTGGGGTCGGCAAAAACAGAGACTTCAAAAGGCGAAACCATCGCTTGTTTGCTGGTGTTTAGCATGTCCATGGCCAAGCCTAAATCGCGGCCGCCGATAAAAATTCCGGTACGTTTAACACCCGATGGACTGCGGGAGAAAACGGCATCTTGAGTCAGTCCATACACGCTATCCAGCTTGACATTGCTATACGGAATCAGCACGTCAAACCCCGCATCCAGAGCCATGTTAATGTCGAATGGGCTATTGTTCGGCATGGGGTCAAACATATGAAGAATGCTACGCTTCGCCATTAGAGTTCCTTTTTTTTATGCAGGTTAATCCGAAAGTTTAAACTCAAGAGCTTGACTTAATATATTCTCTTGCGGTTTCAAAAGCATGCTCGAAATGCAGGTAAACGGGCTTATCGCTACTGATCATTTTTTTCAGCATCATGATTTGGGTCTGGTATTTAATATTGCCGATTGCCATAGCGCCCAAGCCGACTGCACCACTGTTCGATCCTTCAATGGGGGTACCGTTATGGAAGGCATCAATACCTGCGATACCTGATGGTGGTACCGCATTGACATCGGCAGCAACTTTGAGTTGCGGCGCTGAAGCGATAAGTTCGGCGCTTAATAATTCAATGCCTGCGGCGCCGGTTGCAAAGACCGCATCGGCAGTTTTAATGTATTCGGCTTTATCAGTGTCTGCGCCGGCTTCAATGGTGATTTTACCTTCGCCGAATTCATTGTTGCACATATCGGCAATGGCTTGGGCTTTGTCCAGTTGACGACCAATGAGTTTCACCTGCGCTCCGTTTTGAGCGGCAATCACTGCGACCACCTGACCTACAGGGCCGGTTCCGCCTAGAACGAGAATATTTTTTCCTTCCAGAGTGGTGTCGAATTTAAGTCTTAATTCGCGCTCGACTGCCGCAACCATGCCGGCGGCGGTGGTAAATGCGCCGCTGGGGTCGGCGAAGACGGAAACTTGGAAAGGAGGGAACATAGAACGTTTGGCCATTTTTAGCATGTCCATCGCCTGCTTGGTATCACGTCCGCCAATGAATATACCGGTGCGTTTCAAGTTCTTGGGGCTGCGGGAAAAAATGGCATCCTGCACTAAGCCTTGAACTTCGCTGGGTTCAACATTGATATAGGGTAATGCGGAAACCCAGCCTGCATCCAATGCCATATTGAAATCACACGGGCTGAGATTTTTAGCGGTGGTTAGCATGTGTAAAATAAATGGTTTTTCCATGAGGTTTCCTTTATGTTTTTATCCGACAAGTATAAAAGAAAAAGCCCCAGAATAAAAATGCGCTTGCCTATTCGAGTTTTGAACCGGTGATGAATCTGTGTATTATCGGGCTAATTTTATGTTTTCCAGGGTGCAACATTATGGGGTGCAGATGAGTGATCTGAAAAAACGGCAACGTAGCAAAGCTAAGGCTGCGCGCAATCAGCAAATCGATAAAGAGGCTGTTAGCCGGATTATTTGCGATCGATTTATAGCGCATCCTGTTTACCGGCAGGCCGAAACGGTGATGTGGTATAGCCACTGTCGCTCGGAAGCAAGAACTCAAGCGGCATTGTTGCGCGAACTGGCGACCGATAAGCGCATAGTTATCCCTTACTGCACTAAAGATCAGCAGGGGCATAATAAGCTGGGTTTATGGCGGCTGGAAGATGTTGCCGAACTGGTGCCGGGCATGTGGGGAATTTTAGAACCGCCTAAGCAACGATGGGGCGAGGCGGGGAAAGCAATCGCCGTTGAACAGCTCGATTGCGTATTGGTGCCGGGCGTGGCTTTTGATCGACATGGCGGGCGCTTGGGTAATGGCGGAGGGTATTACGACCGCTTATTGAAGTGTGTCAGAGCCGATACGGTATTGATAGGGGGTTGTTTTGAGTCTCAGCTGGTTGAGCAAGTCGTTATGGAGGCTCATGATGTGGCTATGGATATTGTCATAACGGAAAAAGCGCTTTATGCCGGTAAAGGACGGCAGTTTTTAAGCTGATGGATTTTCAACTATTGAAAGACAGTGTTTATTCCACGCCGGCTTTTGTTGTCGATGAACTAGAAGTGACCAGGACGTTGGAAATTTTAACCGAGCTGAAAAATCGGTGCGGCTGCAAGGTTTTATATTCGATTAAAGCCTTGCCTTTTTCCGCCGTCATGGACATGGCGAAACCCTGGGTTGATGGTTTCTCGGTCAGTTCCTTATTCGAAGCGCGGCTGGCCGACGAGGTTTTATCCGGGCAGGGCAGTATTCATTTGACTACGCCCGGCATAAGGCCGGAGGAACTGGACGAGCTAAGTTCGCTGTGTTCGCACATCAGCTTTAATTCGTTGCCTCAATATCGGCGGTATTCTGAAACGGCCGGAGCGCAGTCCTCAATCGGCTTAAGAGTTAATCCAAAATTGTCTTTTCTGAGTGATCGGCGATTCGATCCTTGTCGGCAGCATTCAAAGCTGGGTATGGCTATTGATGAATTGAGCCGGTCGATTTGTCTTGATCAAATTCGGGGGCTGCATATTCATAACGTTTTTTCAGCAACCGATTTTACCCCGTTAATTAAAACGATCGACAAACTTCAGCAGTATTTGGGGATAGGATTGGCTGAGCTTGAATGGTTGAACATCGGCGGCGGCTATTTGTTTGGTCAAATTGAAGATCATCGACCCTTTATCGAGTTGGTCAATAAGCTGAAACAGGATTATGCCATTGAGGTTTATATTGAACCGGGCAAAGCGCTGGTTGGCCAGGCAGGGCATCTGGTGGCGACGGTGCTGGATAGCTTTGACAGCGACGGTGTCACCGTCGTCATATTGGATACTTCAGTTAATCATAATCCCGAGGTATTCGAATATCAGCGTCAGCCTGAATTGCACGAACATCACCCTGATGGACAATACACCGCTATTTTGGCGGGCTGTACCTGTTTGGCCGGTGATGTATTCGGACAATATCGTTTTAAAGAACCGTTGGCAGTAGGGGATAAAGTGGTCTTTAAACATGTCGGTGCTTACACCCTGATTAAGGCAAACCGTTTTAATGGCTACAACCTGCCGGATATTTACCTGAGCAATTCCCTACGGGTAAAAAAATTGAAACATTACGATTATCAGGATTATCGTCGGCAATGGCTGGTTGATTAAGGTTCAGAGTAATGAGTGGTTCAGCGCTCGTTAAGGCGTACGCCGGTACATTTTCTGGAGCCAACTTTAAGAACTATCACCACGAAGACACGGAGGACATGAAGTTTTTACCTTGGTTTTCTTCGTGTCCTTCGTGTCTTCGTGGTGAATGACGGTATATCAGTTGTGCGAGTGTAGGCTTTACCTTGGATTTTCTTACTGGTTTTTTTTAAGTTACAAAGCAAGCTTTGAACTTCGGTATCTATTGCGTTTGGAGTCCAAAGCTTGCTTTGGTCGTTCAGTTGTAGGTACGCATCGCGTACCTTTAGTCCAATTTACAAAAAAGGCAAAAAACATGAAAGCAATAATGATGACAGCCATCGGCAATCCCGATGTCCTGGAATTACACGATATTGACGAGCCGGAAATATCCACGGCAACCCAGATCAAAGTCCGGCTTAAAGCCGCCGGCGTCAACCCTGTCGATACTAAAATCAGGCGTAACGGCTTGCTTTATGATAATCCGCTGCCTGCGGTATTGGGTTGTGACGGAGCCGGAGAGGTTATCGAAATCGGCAGTGCGGTCAGTCAATTTAAACCGGGCGATAAAGTCTGGTTTTGCCACGGTGGGCTAGGCCGCGAACAGGGTAATTACGCCGAAGTTACGGTAATAGATCAACGCTGGGCGAGTTTGATGCCGGAAACCGGTTCATTTAGCGAGGCCGCCGCCTTGCCGCTGGTGTTGATTACCGCGTGGGGCGCTTTGTTCGATCGCGGCGGATTGCAATCCGGACAAACGGTACTGATTCATGCCGGAGCAGGCGGCGTAGGGCATGCGGCGATACAATTGGCGAAATTAAAAGGTGCCCGAGTGATTACCACGGTGAGTTCCGGGCAAAAGGCCGAATTTGTCAAAGCGATGGGCGCGGATGAAGCGATAATTTATACCCAAAACGGTTTTGCCGATGCGGTCAATAAACTGACCGACAGCAAAGGCGCTGACCTGGTTTTCGATACCGTGGGCGCTGAGGTATTTAAACAAAGCATCCCAGTGACCGCGCATTTCGGCCATCTGGTGACCTTGCTCGATCCGGGCGAATCGAGTCTGGCTGAAGCCCGAATACGTAATTTATCGATAGGCTTTGAGCTGATGTTAACGCCGATGCTCAGAGATTTGGCTGAGGCAAGAGACAAGCACGTTGAAATTTTAAAGCAATGCGCGCAATGGATTGATAAAGGGTTTTTAAAGACGCATATCAGCAAACAGTTACCGCTGGAAGAGGCCGCAATAGCGCATCAATTGATAGAAGCCGGGCATAGTACCGGGAAGATTGTGTTGACTGTATAGCAGCACGCGTTGGGTTACGGCGCAAAAAGATGCGCCTAACCCAACCTACGACACTATTTATGTATAATAGCGAACGTTAATAAAACAAATGTTGTAAGAGGTTATGGCAGAAAAAACCAGAAAACGTAGCTCGGGTAGATACGATAAGAAAAAAACGGCTCCTAAAAAATCAGGTTCTCATTGGATTAGAAATTCATTTCTGGTTTTTGTGGCCGGATTTGCATTTATTTTGGCGAGTTATCTGGGTTACCTTGATCACAACGTGCGCACCCAATTTGAAGGTAAACGCTGGGCTATTCCGGCGCGGGTTTATGCCAGTCCGGTAGAGCTTTATGCCGGTTATAAGCTGACTGGTGCAGAGCTTGAAGCGTTATTGCAGGCGCTACATTATCGGCTGGACGTCCATTTGTCTTCGGAAGGCACGTATTTTAAAAGCGGCTCACAAGTCAGTGTAAAAACCAGGAAGTTTACCTTCTGGGATCAAGTTCAACCTAGCAGCGTGATACGGGTGAATTTTAACGTATCCGGCATCGCCAACATCGTTGATGCAGCGCAGAACCAAGATCTCGCTATTGTGCGCTTGGATCCCGTACAAATCGGCAGCTTATACCCCAGGATCAAAGAAGACCGGATTTTAATTAAATTGGAAGAAGCCCCTGATGCGCTTATTAAAGGCTTGCTGGCTTCAGAAGACCGGGATTTTTATCAGCATATCGGTATTTCATTTAAAGGCATTGCCAGGGCGATTTGGATGAATGTGCTTGCCGGTCATACCGTGCAAGGCGGCAGCACTATTACCCAGCAGCTGGTTAAAAACTTTTACTTGACCTCTGAACGCAGTTTGACGCGGAAAGTAAAAGAAGCGCTTATGGCGCTGATTTTGGAGTACCGCTACAGCAAAGATGAGATCCTGGAGGCTTATTTAAATGAAATATATCTGGGGCAGGATGGCGGCAGCGCGGTGCATGGCTTTGGCCTGGCCAGTGAGTTTTATTTCGGCAGTTCTTTAAAGGACTTGCATCTGGAACATGTGGCTTCGTTGATTGCCTTGGTCCGCGGGCCGTCTGAGTACGACCCGAGACGTTATCCCGATCGTGCTGTACTACGGCGCAATTTAGTGTTGGGAGAGATGGAAGCGGAAGGCTATATTACTGAAGAGCAGGCAGTCAAGGCGAAAGCGAAGGCTTTAAATGTGATCGCCAATACCCACCGTTCAAGCAATCGTTATCCCGGTTTTCTCGATTTGGTCAAGCGGCAATTAAGACAGGAATACAAAGAGGAAGATTTAACGTCTGAAGGACTCAGGATTTTTACCACACTGGATACTCGGGTTCAGGATGCGCTGGAGGATACGCTGTCTAAAAAGCTAAATCAGCTTGAAAAACTGCCTAAAGCTAACGACCTTGAAGCCGCTGCTGTGGTCACCCATAGAGACGGCGGCGAGATAGCTGCGTTGATGAGCGGTCGCGATGTATCCAGCGCGGGATTTAATCGTGCCCTGGATGCGGTCAGGCCGATAGGCTCGTTAATCAAGCCGGTGGTCTATTTGACGGCGTTGGAATATCCGGACAAGTACACCATAACGACACCGGTCAGCGATACAGCCATTTTGGTTAAGGGCTCGCGTGGCAATGATTGGAGTCCTAAAAACTATGATCACAGGGAGCATGGCACCGTGAGCTTTCATTCGGCACTGGCGCATTCATATAACCTGGCTACGGTTCGGATAGGGATGGATATTGGGGTAGCCAGAGTCGTTAAGACATTGCGCAGTATGGGTATCACCCGGGCGATTGATTTGTTCCCGTCATTCCTGCTCGGAGCTGCGAGTTTAACGCCGATGGAAGTCACTCAAATTTATCAAACGCTGGCCGGTGACGGTTTTTCAACGCCGATAAAAGGCATCAGGGCGGTGGTTGCGGCAGACGGTACACGCTTACAAAGTTATCCGTTTACGGTGAGGCAAGTGCTTGATCCGTCGGTAACGTATATCGTCAATACCATGTTGCAGGAAGTGATGCATGAAGGTACAGGACGCTCGGCGTATTCCGCTTTTCCGGCAGACTATGGGTTGATCGGCAAAACCGGTACGACTAACGATTCAAAAGACAGCTGGTTTGCCGGTTACACCGGTGATTATTTGGCTGTGGTCTGGATTGGCCGGGACGATAACAAACCGGCCGGGTTAACCGGGGCAACCGGTGCTTTGCAAGTTTGGACATCGTTAATGAAGCAGATTTCAAACCAGCCGGTGAACCTGATTCCGCCGGACAATATTAAGACGGCTTGGATCGATCCGGTTAACGGCTTGTTGGCGAATGAAAATTGCGTGGGAGCGAAGGCGTATCCATTCATTGCCGGTTCAGCGCCGGAAGAGTATTCATCGTGTGTGGATTCGCCCGTTAATCAATTTGAAACCTTGATTAACGATTGGTTACCGAATAATTGACAAGGGTATTTATGAAAAAAATTACAATTTTCGCCGGTTTGCTAGCAATGTTGCTTTTTAATGGTTCGGGCTACGCAGAAGATAAACCTGTCCGGCAGTTGAAAGCATTTTTAAAGAATACAAAATCGCTGACCGCCGATTTCAAACAGGTATTGATTAATGAAGCAGGAAACCCTACTCAAACCAGTTATGGCGTTTTTTATCTGCAACGTCCGGGGAAGTTCCGCTGGGATTATGTAAAACCCTTTCAACAACAGATTGTTTCTACGACCGGAAAGGTCTGGTTTTATGATACCGATCTGGAACAGGTCACCGTTAAAAAACTCGATGAGTCTATGGGGTCAACACCGGCATTGCTGTTAAGCGGCGAAATTTCCCTGGAGGATAATTACACCATGGAACAGCAGGGTGTCGATGGCGACTTGATGTGGGTAAAATTAGTCCCTAAAAGTCAGGAAAGCAGTTTTAAATATGTGCTGATCGGTTTGGATAAGGATTCGTTGGGCGGCATGGAGTTGAGCGACAATTTCGGTCAGCTGACGCGTATTTATTTTTCCAATGTTATTTTGAATCCGCCGTTAAAACAGACACTGTTCGAGTTTAAAGCGCCCAAGGGTGTCGATGTTTTTTCTGATTGATAAGGGGCAGGTAAAAGACTCAAGGTACAAGGGACAAGGCGCTTTGTCCCTGCTCTTATGATATTCGATGATTTGACCAAACCCTTGGCCGACAGGATGCGGCCAACAGAGCTTGCCGATTATGTCGGGCAGCAACATATTCTGAAGCCCGGCAAGCCGCTCTACGAAGCTATTGCATCGGGGCGCTTGCACTCGATGATTTTCTGGGGGCCGCCCGGCACCGGTAAAACCACGCTGGCGCGAATCATTGCCCAGCATTCCGATGCCGAGTTTATGCCGATTTCGGCGGTTTTATCCGGCGTCAAGGAAATCAGGGCGGCGGTTAGCGATGCCAAAAAAATCCAGCTGGAACAACTCAGGCGCACCATCTTATTTGTCGATGAAGTGCATCGCTTTAACAAATCGCAACAGGATGCTTTCCTGCCGCATGTCGAAGACGGCACGGTTTATTTTGTCGGTGCGACCACCGAAAATCCGTCTTTTGCGCTGAACAACGCGTTATTGTCGCGGGCGCGGGTTTATGTGCTTAACGCATTAACAGCCGATGATTTATTGGCGGTGATCGATAAGGCCCTGACCGATAAGGTGCGCGGCTTGGGCGGCCTGGCTATCGAAATGGCCGATGATATAAAACAGCAGTTCGCTCAGGCGGCTGACGGCGATGCCCGAAGACTGCTCAACTTGCTTGAAATTGCCGTAGAACTGGCCGCCGCCAAGGGCGGACAGGCGGTTAATGAAGCCATTGCCAAAGAAGTACTGTCAGGCGGCGTACGACGCTTCGATAATCAGGGCGAAGAATTTTACAACCAGATTTCGGCGTTGCATAAATCGGTGCGCGGCAGTTCGCCCGATGCCTCGCTGTACTGGCTGTGCCGGATGATGGATGGCGGTTGCGATTTATCTTATCTGGCTAGGCGCATCGTCAGGATGGCCTCCGAAGATATAGGCAATGCCGATCCGAGAGCCTTGCAGATTTGCATCAACGCCTGGGAAGCTCAGGAGCGCTTAGGCAGCCCGGAAGGCGAACTGGCACTGGCGCAAGCCGTCGTCTATCTGGCCTGTGCGCCGAAAAGCAATGCCGTTTATATGGCGTATAACGCGGCGATGGCCGATGCCAGACAAAGCGGCAGTTTGGGTGTGCCGGTACATTTACGAAATGCGCCGACCAAGCTGATGAAATCGCTGGATTACGGCAAGGAATACCGCTATGCCCATAACGAACCGGAAGCCTACGCGGCCGGAGAAAACTATTTTCCAGAGGCGTTGACCGGCAGGCAATATTACCAGCCGGTAGACAGAGGTCTGGAAATCAAGATCAAGGAAAAATTAAAGCATTTGAAGGAATTGGATAGGAAAGCCACCTAACCAAACTACTTGTTGCTAAGCAAAGTATCCGATGCTACAGTCGCATTATATTTATGTATAACTAACAAGAGGCATGGTCATGTACACAACACGTCTTCGCAAAGTTGGCGGCTCAATTATGATGGCCGTTCCACCTGCATTTCTCGATATGTTGCATATAGGGGCCGGTACTACGGTCGGCGTTGAGATTGATCATGGCAGGTTGGTGGTCGAACCCCAATTGCGGCCGCGCTACACCCTTGACGAGTTGTTGGCGCAGTGTAACACTTCCGCACCGATGAGCGATGAAGAGCACGCCTGGTTAGATTCCGGCCCGGTCGGTAACGAGCTACTGTAAATGGAGCGGGGCGACATATATCTGGTTTCACTCGATCCGACTTCAGGACGTGAGCAGCAAGGAACCCGCCCGGTGTTGGTTGTTTCGCCCATTGCTTTTAATCGCGCAACCCATACGCCGGTAGTTCTGCCTATTACTGGGGGCGGAAATCATGCCCGTACCAGTGGCTTTGCGGTGACGTTGATGGGGGCAGGCACGAATACGACGGGCGTTATCCGGTGCGATCAGCCGCGAGCTATCGACTTAAGCGCCCGCCACGCCAAGAAGCTGGAAAGTGTGCCGGAATCTATTATGGATGAAGTGCTGGCACGGTTGGCCGTAATCTTCAAGTAGAGCCTACAAATATTTTGTTCGGATAAGGCGAATGTTGGGTTGGAACAGCATCAACCTACGTTGCTAACGCGCTGGAATAAACAGGGGAGACCATGAAAACATTAACCATTCAAGTTGAAGATTCTTTGTATGATGCGTTATTGGAAATATTAGAAAACTTGCCGAAACATAAAATCAAAATACAAGAAACGGATAGCGACAACCATCTCGATTTTGAGCAAGCGATGGACTATGCACTGGATAAAAATAAAGAGCTGTATAAACGGCTGTCCTAATGCAATTATTAACGCTGGAACAGGTTTTAATGAATCAAGGGGTCAGCCAGCTTGATTAGTGTATAACTCACTTTTTCAATATGATTGACCAGTAAACGCGATTGTGAATGGCGTTCCAGCAAGTTAACCGTAAAAAAGTAAGTCCCACCCGGAACCCGATTACGTCGATAATTAGACATTATTTTTT
>JAURVK010000072.1 GCA_030655535.1 Methylobacter sp.
TAGCCATTTACGCCATCTCCACCCGTTTGAAATGTTTCCGTTCATCGCCGGCAACTGCTCCATGCGTTGCTCTACCTCCTGCATCCTTGCAGTCGTCGTCCGCAGGGCGAATTTGACCGCGTTCTTCGACAAACACCACATTATCGTCGGGCCGGTCGCTGTTGACAAAATGCCTGAAGCGCTTGAGTTTAGCCTCATCTTCAATCGTGGCTTTCCATTCGCATTGATAGGTATCAATGACGTATTGCATTTGCAGCTCCAGCTGATCGCACAGACCCAGCTTGTCTTCAATCACCACCGATTTCAGGTAATCCAGTCCGCCTTCCATGTTTTCCATCCAGACCGAGGTGCGTTGCAGACGGCCTGCGGTGCGCACATAAAAACTCAAGAAACGGTCGATATACTTAATCAGCGTTTCCTTATCCAAACCGGTGGCGAATAAATCGGCATGACGCGGCTTCATGCCGCCGTTGCCGCAAACATACAAATTCCAGCCGTTTTCGGTGGCAATAACGCCGACATCCTTGCCCTGCGCTTCGGCGCATTCGCGGGTGCAACCGGACACTGCAAATTTGATTTTATGCGGCGAGCGCAAGCCTTTGTAGCGGTTTTCCAATTCTATCGCCAAGCCCACACTGTCATCGACGCCGTAACGGCACCAGGTGCTGCCGACACAGGATTTAACCGTGCGCAGCGATTTGCCGTAAGCGTGACCCGATTCGAAACCGGCATCGATCAACTCTTTCCAGATATGCGGCAATTGATCGACCCGCGCACCGAACATATCCACGCGCTGGCCGCCGGTGATTTTGGTATAGAGTTTGTATTTTTTGCCGACCTGGCCCAAGGCAATCAGCATGTCCGGGCTGATTTCGCCGCCGGTGATGCGCGGCACCACCGAATAAGTGCCGTTTTTTTGCATATTGGCTAAAAACGTATCATTGGTATCCTGTAGCCCCAAATGTTTTTTTTCCAGAATATGCTCATTCCATTGCGACGCCAGGATATTACCGACGGTCGGTTTGCAGATTTCGCAGCCCAGGCCTTTGCCGTGTTTATGCAGCAAGTCGGCAAAGGTTTTGATTTGCTCAATCCGAATCAGGTTGTGAAGATCCTGCCGGGTATAGGCAAAATGTTCGCAAAGATCGGTATTGACTTCAAAACCCTGTTTCGACAGTTCCGAATCCATGACCGATTTCAGCAACGCCGAACAGCCGCCGCAACCGGTTGCGGCTTTGGTTTCGGCTTTTAAGGCGCCCATCGTCATGCAGCCGCCTTCTATCGCCGAACAAATCGCACCCTTGGTCACGTCGTAACAGGAACAGATTTGCGCCGAAGCGGGCAACGCATCCGGCCCCAAACCGACCGACTCGTCGGAGCGGTGCGGTAAAATCAGCGCATCGGGATAAGCCGGCAGTTCGATACCGTTCAGACAATATTGCAATAAGGTTCCGTAACCCGAGGCATCGCCAACCAGCACCGCACCCAACAATTGTTTTTTATCCTGACTGACCACCAGGCGTTTATACACTTCGCTGTCGCCATTTTGATAGGTATATACCATCGCGCCCTGGGTTTTGGCATGAGCGTCGCCGATACTGGCGACATCAACGCCCATCAGTTTCAACTTGGTGCTCATGTCCGCGCCGGTAAAGCTTAGCGAGTCACCTGCCAAATCCGCCACCACGGTGCGCGCCATCGCATAACCGGGAGCGACCAGCCCGTAAATCATGCCATTCCACAACGCGCACTCGCCGATCGCATAAATGCTGTGATCGGAGGTGCGGCATTGGTTATCGATGACGATGCCGCCGCGCTGACCGACTTCCAGACCGGAAGCCCTGGCAAGATCGTCGCGCGGACGTATCCCCGCCGAAAACAGCACGATGTCGGTTTCCAGCTCTTCGCCGTCGGCAAAGCACATTTTGTTCACGCACTGCTCGCCGTCGGTAATGAGGCTGGTGTTTTTGCCGGTATGGACGATCACGCCCAAATCCTCGATCTTGCGCCGCAACATCGCACCGCCCGCTTCATCGAGCTGCACCGCCATCAACCGCGGCGCGAATTCGACCACATGGGTTTGCAAGCCTAAATCCATCAACGCCTTGGCCGCCTCCAAACCGAGTAAACCGCCGCCGACCACGGTGCCGACCTTGCCGGTTTTGGCAGCTAGAGCAATCGCTTCAAGATCTTCAATGGTGCGATAAACCAGGCATTGCGCCCGATCGCGCCCGGGAACGGGCGGCACGAACGGATAAGAACCGGTCGCCAACACCAGCTTGTCGTAAGAAATCGTCAGGCCTTTCGCCGAAGTGACGGTCTTAGCGGCTCTGTCGATGCTGACGGCTTTATCGCCCAGATGAATAGTGATGCCGTTCTGCTCGAAAAAGCCGTCTTCGACTAAAGACAGCTCCCTAGCCGTTGTGCCGGTGAAAAAAGCCGATAAATGCACCCGGTCGTATGCTGCTCTGGGTTCCTCGCAAAAAGTGATAATTTCGTACTGTTCTTTAATGGGGCTTTCGGCCAGACTCGCCAGAAAATGCTGCCCGACCATGCCGTTGCCAATGACGACCACTGTTTGTTTTACGCTCATACTACAACTCCGATAACGATGTTTGCTGTTTAGGGGTTATAGAGCAATGGCTATGCCAGAATGAACAAGCTATTGATTTTAAAGTGGCGGCAACGTGTTAAGATAAAAATCAAGCCTGCTGACGAACTAAATTGGTGCGCAAAGATAATGAATGCGAGTTAACGGTGCGCTGCCATTAAGTGAAGCCGAAAATAGTTAGGGTTGAATGCTGTGGGCGCGAATTTATTCGCGCGGTAGCAATTAAAAAGCGCGAATAATTTCGCGCCCACAATAGATGATGAAACGGGATGCCCACGCCGGAGCATGGGAACGATAATTGCCGTAGCGCGATGCCGCTATCTGCGCTATTTTTTCAACCAGCCTTTCACAACAGGCCAGCCGCGTGTCAGCCACTGTTCTGTTACAAAAGCCGCTGCCGGTTTAATCTGCTTTGCCAGCAGCTTAAGATAAAACCATATCCGATCCGCAAATGACGCTTCCGGGCTATCGCGCCGTTGTAAATAACGCGAGCCCAAACCGTCGATAAATACCGGTTTAAACAGCCACATTTCCAGGATAGACGTTACCCACATAAACATGAATGAAACGCCCATGCCCATGCCGGCAAAAATGACCAACCAGGCAAACATCGGGTGAATCTTGGTCAACCACCAGGACAATATATCGGCTACCAGAAACGCATAAGGCATGCCGATAGCAATGCACTTATATTGGGTTGTCGTGGTCTCCGAAAAACTGAAAATCAGCCCCACGAACATAAAAATGAAACTGATACCGAACAAATGGATATGTGAAATGCGGGTCAGCGAAGCGAATGTAGCGCCGGTATCCTGTTCGGACAAGGCTTTTAACTGCTCAAATTGGGTAAAATCCGGTATGCCGGAGGCTTCCTTGTTATGGCACATCACACAACGGCTCTCAATGATTTTGTCGATACCGTCATCCTTGTAATCATCGCTATCCGCGCCCTCCCTAACCCATTCCATGATCTTAAAACGCTCCTGTTCCGGCGCATTATCCTTCATCGAGCCATTCAGTTTCTGCTCCAAAACAGTGCCTGAACGGTTGCCGTAATAACTGTAAACAATGTCGTCAACGGACAAGCCGAATTTGCCGTCCGCCATCCCATGCGTAAACAAAATCTGGATTAAGGCGAAAAGATAGCCTATGCCAACCGTACACAAATAACCGGTAAACAATACCTTGATAGGGGTATCGTGATCTTTTAGGGGAGTATATTTTGTTGTCATAATATCGATTGATAATTTGTTGCATTAAGGGTTCAGACTAAGACCTTGATTATACGTTACCTTGATTACGTTATTGTTGCCGTTCAACAGACCATTTCCTTTTTATCGCATTATTCAACAGCATCCCCTCTGCCTTGCTGCCCAGGTAAACATAAACACCCAGAGATTCCGGCAGATCTTATGTCATGGTATCAAGTTAAGCCTCAACCGATGGCTTTCTATTTAGGCCGGGACAGCTATTTAAAATTTGGTAGCGCTGATGTTGTATCAATGTGGGAGCGATGCCCTCGTCGCGATGAGGGCATCGCTCCCACATTGGCTTCATTGGCCTCAACTGTCCCGGTTTAAGTCGGAAGCCTAAACCGATCCGGCGATCGAGATGCAGAACAAAATAACTTAATGGGTGCAATACCTTGTAAAATCGCACAAAATTGAGACGTTACCGTATCAAGTCCAAAAAACATGCCGCACCGGATAAGAACGATAACCGTTTAATTTGAACAAACAAAACGGGCATCATCACAGCCTGCCAATTTTGGCGCGTCGATTGCCTTAGACAACACTGAAACTCCAGTGTTGGAAGCTCGGCCGCCTGGATTGACCGAATCGCGGACTGTCATCCATTACCGACCCTGCTGATGCCGGGAAGTGTTTTAAGCTTCCATTTGCTGCCTTTTAACCGGATCACCCTTTTAAATAGCCATGGACATTACCATCACCACCCCTGCCTTATTATTTCCAGCCATTTCAGTTTTATTTTTGGCTTATTCCAACCGTTTCCTGGCGATTGCCAACCGGATCAGGGAGCAGCATAACCTGTTCAACAAAACCCAAAGCCCGATTGCCAAAAAGCAGATCGACAGCCTGAGACTGCGCATCCGTTTTATTGTGGCGATGCAGTTGCTGGCGGTCATCGGCATTATCTGCTGCATAGTCGCGATGGGACTGATCTTTTACGGACGGCAATATTACGGCAACCTCACTTTCGGCTTCGGCATGGTTTTTATCGTGTTATCGTTATTAGCCTCAATAAGCGAGCTGTTGCTGTCAACCAAAGCGCTCAATATCGAGCTGGAAGATATGGAAGCGCATTAGTTATCGATGCTTCATCAATGGTGCAAATGGGCAAAGGAATGCACAAGATTGATGCACTACAGCCATAAACCCGAACCGCATTGCCTCCCGCAACACAAGCCTTAACCCCCTATATTCGTTAATTTTATTCTACAAAATAATCATTTTCAGCTTTTGGCACAGCGATTGCTCTAAATCAATACAAAGGCTCCTGCAACGGCGTTTGCAGAGCATTTTTACTGATTTTTTTCAAATCTGCTGAGGTCAATATGAAACAAACCGGACGATTTACTCTCAAAAAACGGGTCACCGCATTGGTTGCTGCGGTGGCGTTATCCACCTTTTCAATCGCAGTCTACGCCGCCGAAAAACTGGAAAAAGACAGTTTAAAACTCGGCTTCATCAAACTGACCGATATGGCGCCGTTAGCGGTTGCTTTGGATAAAGGCTATTTCGAAGATGAAGGCCTTTCCGTACAAGTGGAAGCGCAAGCCAACTGGAAAGTGTTGCTGGATCGAGTGATAGGCGGCGAACTGGATGGAGCGCACATGCCGGCAACCCTGCCCTTCGGTACTGCCATCGGTTATGGCACCAAAGCCGATATTGTCAGCGCCTTCACCATGACCTTAAACGGCGATGCGATTACCGTATCGAACGAGGTCTGGAAGCAAATGAAGCCGCAGATTTCCATGAAAGACGGCAAGCCGGTACATCCGATCAAAGCGGATGCCTTAAAACCGGTGCTGGAAAAATACAAAAGTGCGGGCAAGCCTTTCAACATGGCGATGACCTTTCCGGTCGGCACCCACAACATGAAATTGCGTTACTGGCTGGCAGCCGGCGGCATTAAGCCCGGTTTTTATGCGCCGCCTGAAGACACTTCCGGTCAAATTGGCGCCGAAGCCATGCTGTCGGTCACGCCTCCGCCGCAAATGCCTTCCACCATGGATTCAGGCACGATTGTCGGCTACTGCGTCGGCGAACCGTGGAACCAGCAAGCGGTGTTTAAAGGCATCGGCGTACCGGTCATCAGCGATTACGAGCTAATGAAAAACAGCGCTGAAAAAATCTTTGGCGTGACTAAAGAATGGGCGGATAAAAACCCCAATACCCATAAAGCGGTCATCAAAGCCCTGATTCGCGCCGCGATGTGGCTGGATGCGGAAAACAACAAAAATCGCAATGAAAGCGTGGAAATGTTGTCGCAAAAACACTATGTCGGCGCTGATTACGAGGTGCTTGCCAACAGCATGAACGGCACGTTCGAGTATGAAAAAGGCGACAAACGCGATTTGCCCGATTTCAACGTGTTCTTCCGGCATAACGCGACTTATCCCTACTACAGCGATGCGATTTGGTATTTGACCCAAATGCGCCGCTGGGGGCAAATCAACGAACAAAAATCGGACGCCTGGTTTATGGAAATTGCTAAAAAAGTGTATCGTCCCGATATTTATAGGGCGGCAGCCAAGGCGCTGATTGCAGACGGCAAGGCGAAAGCCGGCGACTTTCCTGCCGACAGCGAAACCGGCATCAAGCCGCCCAACGCTGACTTTATTGACGGGGTCACTTTCGACGCCACCAAGCCCAATGATTACCTGACTAAGTTTGCTATCGGTCTTAAAGGCACGCAAAAAGTAATCGGCGGCAAGGTGGTTGAGTAGTTGTTATTTGCAGCGTTCCCACACGCTGCATCACTGCCATTAAGTTAAGGATTAGGTATATTGTGGGCGCGAATTTATTCGCGCGGTAGGTTAAAAGCGCGAATAAATTCGCGCCCACAAATAGATAACCCTAACTATAGTCAGCAACGCGTGAGAACGATACTAAGTTTATGCGTGAGTGAGTGCCCCTACCAACAGTGGACGTTAATTGAGCGCAAGGACGCGCCTTTTTTACCTTTCGCCTGTTCTTAAAGGTACCTATTATGCACAACCAACTGATAAAATTTTTAAACATAACCGGGCTCACCTGGTTTGTTCCGCTGGCAAAAATAGCCGCCGGAGGGAATCCCTCGCTGCAAATCCGCCAACTGTGGCTGATTATGGGCGTGCCGATACTCGCTTTTATGGTCTTTCTGGGGCTGTGGAGCTTTTCCGCGTCCAAGGTCAACACCAGTCTGGGCACTATTCCAGGCCCGGTCGCGGTATGGCACGAAGCGGGCGGATTGCTGGACGACCATTACGCCGAACGCGCCAAAGAAGCCGAGTATTACCAACGCCAGCAAACCCGTAACGAGCAAAAACTTGCAGAAGATCCGGCGGCCCAACTTAAAATCCGTCCCTATAACGGCCAGGCCACCTATCTGGACAAGATTTATACCAGCCTGTACACGGTGTTTGCAGGCTTTGTGATGGCCACCCTGATCGCCGTGCCGCTAGGTCTGTTCTGCGGCATGAGTCCGGTGTTTAACACCGCGATCAATCCGCTGGTGCAGATTTTCAAGCCGGTATCGCCGTTGGCCTGGCTGCCCATCGTCACGCTGGTGGTCAGCGCCATGTATGTGACCGGCGATGACTCCTGGTTTGAAAAATCCTTTCTGACTTCTGCGATTACCGTCACGCTGTGTTCGCTGTGGCCGACCCTGATCAATACCGCTGTCGGCGTGTCATCGATAGACAAGGATCTGATCAATGTCGGCAAAGTGTTGCGCCTTGGCTGGAGCACCCAAATCAAGAAAATCATTTTGCCGTCCGCATTGCCTTATATCTTTACCGGCATGAGATTGTCCTTGGGTGTGGGCTGGATGGTATTAATCGCAGCAGAAATGCTGGCGCAAAATCCGGGACTGGGCAAATTCGTCTGGGATGAATTCCAGAACGGCAGTTCCAACTCCTTGGGGAGAATCATGGTCGCGGTGTTTACCATCGGCCTGATCGGCTTTGCCTTGGACCGCATCATGCAGTCCTTACAAAACCTGTTCTCTTTCGGTAGAGCAATTTAATCAGGAGCCGGAATGTCCGTTCATCGTTCCCACGCTCCAGCGTCACTGCCATTAAGTTAAGGATTTAATCTATCGTGGGCGCGAATTTATTCGCGCGGTAGGTGTTAAAAAGCGCGAATAAATTCGCGCCCACGGTATTCAACCGTAACTATTTTCGGCTTAACTTAATGACAATGACGCTCCAGCGTCGCGTGTGGCAACGCTGGAGCGTTGCGGAATGCATTCCCACGCAAGAGCATGGGAACGATATGTTTGTTGTAACCAGGAGTCTTGATGTCAGTCGTAAACCTAAACATTGTGAATAAACGCATGCCAAATAACCCGCCTGCGCCATCGAATGACGCCCGCCAGCCTTTGCTCGAATTAAAGGCGGTATGCAAAAGCTATGGTGCGGCATCGATCCTCAACAACATCAATCTGAGCATTAAGAAAGGCGAGTTCGTCGCCATTGTCGGTTTTTCCGGCAGCGGCAAAACCACGCTGATTTCAACCATTGCCGGGTTGATCCGGGCCGACAGCGGCGAGGTGCTCAAACAAGGATCACCGATTACCGCGCCGGGGCCGGATCGCGGCGTGGTGTTTCAAAACTATTCGCTGATGCCGTGGCTGACTGTGTTCGAAAACGTGGCGCTGGCGGTCGATCAGATATTCAAACACTGGCCTGCCGAGCAACGTCGGGCGCATACCGAAAAATACGTCAGGATGGTTAATCTCGGCGCGGCGATGGCTAAAAAACCCGCCGAACTGTCCGGCGGCATGCGGCAACGGGTCAATGTCGCCCGCGCCTTGGCGGCCAGTCCCGATATTTTGTTGCTGGATGAGCCGCTCAGCGCGCTGGATGCGTTGACGCGCGGCAACTTGCAGGATGAGATTTTGCACATCTGGGAACAGGAAAAGAAAACCGTCATCCTGATTACCAACGATGTCGATGAGGCCATCTATATGGCGGATCGGGTTATCCCGCTGAATCCCGGCCCCGATGCGACCTTCGGTCCCGATTTTCCGGTCAATATCGAGCGCCCCCGAGACCGCACCGCATTAAACCATAACCCCGAATTTAAACGCTTACGCGCCGAAATAACCCGTTATTTAATGGACATCGGCATTGAAAAAAATCTGGGTTACAGCGTTGATAAAATCGTCCTGCCCAAAATCAAACCTAACACCGACGGTGACTGGACTCGTGCTTATTCGGTCATAAAATCCACGTCGGATGATGTAGCTCGCCCGCGTTACCTGGAGTTTTCAAAGCTGTCCAAAATCTACCCGACTCCCGACGGCAACAGCTCGGTCAAGGTCGTGGACGGCTTCGACCTGAAAATGAAAAAAGGCGAATTCATTTCGATCATCGGCCATTCCGGCTGCGGCAAATCCACGGTGTTATCGATGACCGCAGGGTTAAACAGCATCTCCGAAGGCGTTATTATTCTGGACAACAAGGAAATCGACGGTGCGGGGCCCGATCGCGGCGTAGTGTTTCAGTCGCCCAGCCTGTTCCCCTGGCTGACGGCATTCGAAAACGTGATGTTGGGCGTCGATAAGGTCTATCCCCATGCTTCGCAAGAGGAACGCGATGATATCGTCGGCTATTACCTGAATCGCGTCGGTTTGGGCGACTCGCTACGTAAAAAAGCCGGCGACATGTCCAACGGCATGCGCCAGCGCGTCGGCATCGCCCGCGCCTTTGCCTTGTCGCCCAAACTGCTGTTGCTGGATGAACCGTTCGGCATGTTGGATTCGCTGACCCGCTGGGAATTGCAGGAGGTGTTGATGGAAGTCTGGGACAGAACCCATGTGACGGCCATTGTGGTCACCCATGATGTCGACGAGGCCATTTTGTTAGCCGACCGGGTGGTGATGATGACCAACGGCCCGCACGCCAAAATCGGCAAAATAGAAAACATCGATTTGCCCCGGCCGCGCAGCCGCAAAGCATTGCTTGCGCATCCCGATTACTACCAATACCGGGAAAGCATCTTGAGCTTTCTGACCGAGTGCGACCATACGCATTAGGGGGTGTACAAAAAGCATAAAAAATTCAATGCGTAGGATGTGCTGAGGTACGAAGCGCATCGATCGCGAAAGATGCGCTTCACTGTGTTCAGCACATCCTACGTATTGCATAACATCCTACGTATTGCATAACATCAAACATTAAACACAAAAGGAGGCTTTATGCCGCTGAAAAAAACAAAACTTCCCTTATCGTTGCTGACGCTTTCTGTTATCAGCGGCTCGGCGCTGGCCGACATAACCCAGCAAGTTGAAGACACACTTAACTTCTATCATTACGGTAAAAACGGCGCGGTCAAGGTCGACCTGAACACCCGTTACGAAAATGTCGATCAAGACAGGGGGCCGCAAAAAACCGCCAATGCCAACACCGCACGTCTGCGGGCGGGTTTGCTGTCGCCGACCTTTCACGGCCTGCAAGGCTATGCCGAATACGAAGGCAACCTGGCCATGCAGGAGGATTTCAACAGTACGCGCAACGGCAATACCGCTTACTCAACGGTGGCCGATCCCGAAAAAAGCGAACTCAACCAACTCTGGATCAGCTATGCCGGCGTCCCCGATACGGTCATTAAAGGCGGGCGGCAACGCATCAAGCTCGACGACGACCGCTTTATCGGCAACGTCGGCTGGCGGCAGATGGAAACCACCTTCGACTCGGTGCTGATCACTCACAGCAATCAGCAGATTTTCGGCCTGACCGTTAACGCGGGCTATATCGGCAATGTACAAACCTTTACTGCGACAACCGAAAACATCGAAGCTCCGATTTTGAACATCAATTATAAGGTTGGCGATTACGGCAATTTGGTCGGCTACGGCTACTGGCTGGATTACACCGAACGGGAAAATTACGAAAAATCCAGCCAAACCTACGGCTTGCGCATGACCAACTATCAAAAACCGGGAGACTCTCTAAAGCTGAGTGATAACTACGGTGCGGTCTATACCGCCGAATGGGCGCATCAACAAGATTACGGGCACGCTGCAACCGGCTACGATACCGACCGCATCAACCTGATGGGCGGTTTTACCGCCTATAACTTTACCTTCCAGGGGGCAATGGAGCAACTTGACGGCAAAGGGGTCAATAAAACCTTTGATACGCCGTTAGGCACCAACCATGCATTCCAGGGCTGGGCGGACTTATTCCTGGTTACGCCTAAAGACGGCATTCGCGATGTATCCGGTGCAGTGATCGCCCTTCTGGATCGCGGCAGCGTGGTATTAACCGGTGTTTACCATGATTTTACCGATGACACCGCACAGCTTCATTACGGCAAGGAATGGGACTTTCAGGCCACTAAAAAATTCGGCAAGCATTATTCCCTGTTGGCCAAATACGCTTATTACGATGCGGATCAATTTGGCACCGACACCCAAAAAATCTGGGTGCAGGGGAATATCAGCTTTTAACCTCCTTTGCACCGCACCATAATGATGCGGAAAGCATTATTATGGTGCTGCTTATTTCAGTTTTATACCGCGACATGGTCTAAATAACCCGGTGTTAAACGGTCTGTGCAGGTGTGGCATACAACATGCATTTCCCCGAGTAATCTTTACTGACTGGGAACCCATCATGCCATCTCATCGCCTTAACCTCTTGTCCTTCTCGGGGAAAACCAAAATTCTCCACATGAGCTGGATGGCTTTTTTTATCAGCTTTGTGGTGTGGTTTAACCACGCGCCGCTAATGATGGTGATCGCTAAAACGCTGGGCATGAGCAGCTCGGAAATAAAAACCATCCTGATTTTAAATGTCGCATTAACCATTCCTGCGCGGATTGTCATCGGTATCCTGGTTGATAAATTCGGCCCTAAACGGACTTATTCAACACTGCTGGCGGTTGGCAGTCTTCCCTGTTTTATGTTCGCTTTTGCCACCAGTTTTGAGCAGCTGGCTCTGGCCCGTTTTTTGTTAGGCTTTATCGGCGCCGGTTTTGTGATCGGCATACGCATGGTCGGCGAATGGTTTCCGGCCAAACAAGTGGGGATTGCCGAAGGCATTTACGGCGGTTGGGGAAATTTCGGTTCAGCCGCTGCGGCCGGAACCTTGCCTGCCCTCGCCTTGATCTATGGCGGCGACGAAGGCTGGCGCTATGCGATTGCAACCACCGGCGTTATGTCCCTGATTTATTCGGTCATCTATTTCTTCAGCGTATCCGACACCCCCAAAGGCTCGACTTATTTTAAGCCTAAAAAAGCCGGGGCGATGGAAGTGACCAGCATCAGGGACTTGTTCTTCTATGTTCTGATGAACATTCCGTTGTACGCCACCTTAAGCCTGTTAACCTGGAAATTATCGCCTGAGGGCGTTAGTTTATTATCCCATTTTTCCGCTATCTGCTTTTATATCGGTATCTGGACTTTATTTTTCTATAACGTATACAAAATCGTTCACGTCAACGAGGAGCATCTGCAACAACCGGTCGATGAAATTCATCAATACAAATTCAAACAGGTTGCCATTCTGAATTTGGCGTATTTCATTACCTTCGGCTCGGAATTGGCGGTAGTTTCGATGTTGCCGCTGTTTTTCTTTGAAACCTTCCATGAATCGCAAGGCATCAGCATGGTGCAAGCCGGTTTACTGGGCGGGAGTTTTGCCTTTATCAATCTGGTTGCGCGGCCGCTCGGCGGCTGGATTAGCGACAAATTCGGCCGTAAACACTCGTTAAGTATTTTTGTTTTAGGTCTGTCGGCGGGTTATTTTTGCATGTCGCTGATTGATCCGGAATGGTCTATTGCGTTGGCGGTATTGGTCACCATGGCCTGCTCTTGCTTTGTATCAGCCGGCTGCGGTGCCGTCTATGCGATAGTTCCGTTGATAAAACGGCGGATGACCGGACAGATTGCCGGCATGGTCGGCGCTTACGGCAATGTCGGCGGCGTACTGTTTTTGACTATATTATCGTTTGTTACCCCGGCGGCATTTTTTACAGTCATCGCGGTCGTGGCATTATCCGTGCTGGTCGCCGTACAGTTTATCGATGAGCCGAAAGGCCACATGACCGAAGTTCAGGAAGACGGTACCGTGGAAATGATTGAGTTGAATTAATAAATCAGGTAAAAGGCGAAAAGGTGGGCGCGAATTCATTCGCGCTTGCTATGATTAGCTTATTCAGCGCGAATAAATTCGCGCCCACCCTATAGTAACCTCACTTAGAGCCACACCATGCCGGATAGTCAATTGCGCATAGGTCGTTATTCTGAATCGCACCGTGCTTATTTCGTAACAACTACGCTTCATCAGCGGAAATAACGCTATTTTGCTGATTTTCACTGCGCAAGGTTGGTAGTCAAAGAAATGCGTTTATTACATGAAGCAAGCGATGTTAATTCATTGGCATGGGTGGTTATGCCGGATCATATTCATTGGTTATTCCAATTGATCGAAAATAAAAGCCTTTCTGAAGTGATGAAATATTTCAAAGCCCGTTCAGCTCAAGGAGTAAACGCTTATCTAAAGCGGCAAGGCAGACTTTGGCAAAATGCATTTTATGACCACGCTATACGCAAAGATGAAGATATTAAAGCCATTGCCCGCTATATCGTAGCCAATCCATTGCGAGCCGGTTTGGTAGAACATATCGGCGATTATTCATTATGGGATGCTACTTGGCTATAAACAGCCACAAAATGTGGGCGCGAATTCATTCGCGCATCCAGCACATTCAATCCGTATTCAGCGCGAATAAATTCGCGCCCACCTCACCCCACTACCTTATAACTATCCATAGACATAAACCATGCCAACACTCAACGTCAGCATCGGCTCTGCCAGCGATAAAGGCATCAAGCCGGAGAATGAGGATTTTTTCGGTTCCTTGATACCGGAAGGCCCGCAACTGACCCATAAAGGCATAGCCGTTGCGATTGCCGACGGCATGAGCGGTAGCGACGCCGGGAAACAGGCCAGCCACTGCTGTGTGATCAGCTTTTTAAGCGATTATTACAGCACCCCCGACTCCTGGTCGGTCAAACATGCCGGGCAGAAAATTCTTTCCGCTACCAATTCCTGGTTATACAGTCAGGGACAAATCCGCTATGAATCGACCAAAGGTATGGTCAGTACGCTCAGCATCATCGTCCTGAAATCGACCACGGCGCATATTTTCCATATCGGCGATACCCGAATTTACCGCTTGCGCCAAGGTGATTTTGAGCAGATAACCCGCGATCACCGCATCTGGGTTAAAGAAAAGAATTATCTTAACCGGGCCATGGGCATAGAGCCGCGCCTGGAAATCGATTACCAATCGCGCCCCTTGGAAAAAGGCGATCTGTTTTTGCTGACGACTGACGGCATACACGATTTTATCGATGAGAAAACCCTGAAAAAATGCGTCCAAGAGGATGCCGATTTAACGCTGATTGCCGAAAAAATCATGCAGCAGGCTGAAGGCAATCATAGCGATGATAATTTAACCTGCCAGCTGGTCAGAATCGATGAATTACCCGAAGCCAACGAAGACGAGATTATTCGTCGTCACTTAAGTTTGCCCTTTCCGCCGCCGCTGGAACCCGGCATGGTCGTCGACGGCTACCGGATCGAGGCCGAATTGCATGCCAGCAAACGCACTCAGATTTATCGGGCATTCGACACCCAAAGCAACATGCGGGTTATTTTAAAAACCCCGTCGATTCTTTATGACGACGACACCCATTACATCGAACATTTTCTGCATGAAGAATGGGCGGGAAAACGCATTCATCACGACAATGTACTGAAAGTGATGAGCGCCGACCGGGAAAAGAGCTGCATTTATTATGTCACCGAATACATCGAAGGCCCGACGCTTAGGCAGTGGATTACCGACCACCCCAAGCCTGATATTAAAGCAGCCCGAAAAATTATCGAGCAAATCGCCAAGGGATTGCGTGCGTTTCATCGCATGGAAATGTTGCATCAGGATTTAAAGCCTGAAAACATCATGTTCGATAAAAACGGCGTCGTTAAAATCATCGATTTCGGTTCGGTTAAAATCGCCGGCATCGCAGAAATCACCCCGCTGGATCACAGCAAAACAGACAATATACTCGGCACCTTAAATTACACCGCGCCCGAATATCATCTAGGGCAGCGCGGCACGGTAAAATCCGATCTGTTTTCGCTGGCGGTAATCACTTACGAGATGCTGAACAACGCCCTACCTTTCGGCCAGGATATGCCTGAAAAACCCAATAAAATAAATCTGGCAAAACTGCACTATGTGCCCAGTTTTCATCATAACGCGATGGTTCCTATCTGGATGGACGGCGCCTTGGAAAAAGCGACCGCCATCAGCCCGCAATTTCGCTATGACGATTTATCGGAGTTTCTGTATGACCTGTCTACACCCAATCCGAAGTTCTTGAGCGCTAAAGAATCCATCCCTTTAATTCAGCGCAATCCGTTATTATTCTGGAAATGCTTGTCGGCAATCCTGCTGCTCACAAACCTGGTTTTGCTGTATTGGCTGACCGAGAATTGATACCAAGCATTGTGGGCGCGAATTTATTCGCGCAATGGATGTGAGTCAATGCGCGAATAAATTCGCGCCCACCCAGACGCCATATACAGTGTCCACTGTTGCAGGATCCTTTCCGCCAGTTCACAACAGCGCCTTGATCTCCGGCACGCAGGAGCCGCAGTTGGTTCCGGCTTTAAGGCAACGGCCTACTTCCTGATGGGTTTTAAGCCCTTTTTCCCTGATCGCATTTTGAATGGTAAGTTCCCCGACATTGAAGCAGGCGCAAACGATAGTGCCGACATCGGCGACACCTAAGGGCGGCTTGCCGGTCAATAAGGCCATGCGTTCGGCTTTTTGCAATTCTGTTTTTGCAAACAGGGAGAGCAACCAGTTGCGCTCGGGCAGCGCAGACTCAGCCGCGATAAACACCACGCTTTCCAGCTGATGGTTGACGATACGCGCGGCCCGGTAATTGCCTCGAGCGGAATCTTGATATTCCTGCCACTGGGCAGTTCCGCCGCCGTCACAAAGATTTTGTTGCGCCCATGCCTGCCAGTTTTCGGGCAAGGTCATCCCGGCCAGTTCATAACGGTAAACCTGTTCGCCTTTGATTTTTACCCAATAGTCGGGATCGCTGATGCTTAACTCGCGGCGGGACAGGATAAAACCTTGCCAGGCAGGTTGATAAGCCTTGATGCGCACCGGTGTGTGCTTGCTTTCCGGTTGCTTGGAAATCGGATCGACCACCGCATTGACTAACGCGCCCATCCGTCCGCGACTGGCATATTGCTCGGTCCAGTGCATCGGCACGAAGAGGCTGCCTTGCTGTTGACTGTCGGTAATTTGTACCCGTGCAATCATTGAACCCCAACGGCTTTCAATGATGGCCAAGCTGGAGCTATCAGCAAGCTGCTGTGGGCGCGAATTTATTCGCGCTACGCCGGTTGCGCTAATAAATTCGCGCCCACAGAGAGGCTTGTCGCAGTCTTTTGGGCTTAAGTAGTGTGCATCAGCAGGATGCACCTCGACGAAAGGCTCGGGCTTGTGCTGATTAAGTTGCGCCGCAATCGCAGTACGGGTCATGGTATGCCACTGATCGCGCAATCGGCCGGTATTTAAAATCAACGGATAAGCCTGATCCGGCAGATTGACCGGGCGGCGTGGCGTAACCGCAATAAATTGGGCTTTGCCCGATTCGGTAAAAAACTGCCCGTCCTCGAAAAACCGGGCTCTGCCCTGCGGATAAACCTGATTAACCGGCCATTGAATCGGCTGTAAACCATCGTAATCTTGCCGGGTCATCTTTGCAAACGCCGAAATATCAAAGTCACGCAAACCGTTATTTTCAAAGCCGGACAACGCGGCGTGTTCGCGAAAAATTTCCACCGGACTTTGATAATGGAATGCCTGTTCAAAACCCATGCGCCGCGCCACTTGGGTGATGATCCACCAATCGGGTTTGGCGCTGCCCGCAGGTGGAAATAACGCCCGTTGCCGTGAAATGCGCCGCTCGGAATTGGTCACCGTGCCGTCTTTTTCGCTCCAGCCTTGCGCCGGTAACAACACATGCGCCAAGGCGGTGGTATCGGTCTCTTCGATGCAATCGGACACCGCCACAAACTCGCAACGCTGCAAGGCTTGTTTGACTTTATTCGCATCGGGCAAACTGACCACGGGGTTGGTGCCCATAATCCACACGGCTTTAATTTTGCCGTCGTAGATCGCGTCGAATAATTCCACGGCCGGATAACCCGGCTTTTTGGCAATATTTGAGGTATGCCAAAACCGTGCGACCCGATTGATGTCGTCGGCATTGGAAAAATCCATATGCGCAGCCAGTTGATGCGACAAGCCGCCAACTTCGCGCCCGCCCATCGCATTGGGTTGCCCGGTCAGCGAAAACGGCCCGCAACCCGGCTTGCCGATGCTGCCGGTTGCCAGGTGGCAGTTGATAATCGCGTTGACCTTGTCGGTGCCGGATGCCGATTGATTGATGCCCTGGCTGTATAAGCTCATCACTTTTTTATGCCCGGCAAACCAGCCGTAAAAACGCTGCAGGTCGTCTTTATCTAAGCCGCAAAAATCGGCAAGCTGTTCGCTATTGACATTGGCGGCAGCCAGGGCTGGCTCAAAGCCTTCGGTATGGTTTTTTATATAAGCCGAATCCAGCGTGTTTTGTTCGCTCAAAAAATGCAGCAGGCCGTTAAACAAGGCGGCGTCGCTGCCGCTCGCCAGCGGCAAATGCAAATCGGCGATGTCGCAACTGGCGGTGCGGCGCGGGTCGATTACTACGATTTTTAACGCCGGATTGGCTTCTTTGGCGGCGCGTATTCGCTGGAAACTGACCGGATGGCACCAGGCGGCATTGGAGCCGATCAGTATTATCATCTCGGCCTGTTCAAAATCGTCGTAACAGCCCGGCACGGTATCGGAACCGAAGGCGCGTTTATGTCCGGCCACCGAAGACGACATACACAAACGGCTGTTGGTATCCATATTGCCGCTGCCGATAAAGCCTTTCATCAGCTTGTTGGCGACGTAATAATCTTCGGTCAACAATTGCCCCGAGCCGTAAATCGCCACCGAGTCTGCGCCGTATTTTTCGATAGCGCGGATAAAGGAGTCCGCGACCAGATCCAAAGCTTCGGTCCAGCTGGTTTCTCGCCCGTAGACCTTCGGCTGCAACAGTCGGCCTTTGAGTTCAACCGTCTCGCCGAGCGCCGAACCTTTGGAGCATAGCCGCCCGAAATTGGCCGGATGCGAGCTGTCGCCGCCGATTTTAAGGCGATGATGGGCGTCATCGACTTTAGCGCTGATTCCGCAGCCTACGCCGCAGTAAGGGCAAGTGGTTTGTATGGTTTTATTCATTTATAAATATCAGTGTATCAACAAGCTGTGGGCGCGAATTCATTCGCGCAATCGGCACAGCGCGAATGAATTCGCG